>CAZFVN010000029.1:0-20960 GCA_964522395.1 uncultured Myxococcales bacterium | reverse complement strand
GACCCTGGCCTCTCATGGACCATGAAATCACCCTTCGCCCCGAGCTACTCTCCGCCGATATTGCAAGTACTTCTGGAAAGTCTTCATGGCCCGGTCTGCGGTACGGAAAGAGGGAATTCCCGTGGCGTGGAAAGCATCTGCGAGGGGGTCATAGCGCCGGCCAGCATCGACTACGACAACTACGGGTTTGTTGTGGCGTTGGATGATCTCGGGTAGCAGTCTGTGGAGTGAGTGGGCGTTGTCGAGGCTATCGTGGCCACTGTCGTCAATGCCGGGGGCCAGGCTCTTCAAAGCGGGCGTGTGTGGAACCACTCCCACAATTGCGGCCCCGACATTGGGATCGTCGAGGAGGGCATCAAGGCAACTGGCGTAAACTTCGTCGAAAGCCATAGGGGTGATGTCCAGGGGATTTCGAATGGTCACCAGTGAGTCGATACCCGCACCTTCGAGTACCTCGCCGAGCCTGGCCACGGTCGCCAAACTTAGTTCTGGCAACGTGAACCCCGCCTGCACATCAAGATTGTCGGCCATGCCCACCGCCTCGAACCCGGCGTTGGAGAGGGCCGCAAGACCCTGGCCTTGGAACTTGGTCTGGTGGAGCAACGCAGCCATATTCATCGATGCGGTAAGCTCGTCAAAGCTCCTCGCGACGTAAGCTCCAGCATCTCGCAAGGTCTCCGTACAAGCCTGATAGTCGCTGGAAATGGAGGCCGTATGGCTGGAAGAGGCAGTTAGTCCCTCGTCAGTCCGCCCAGCCTTATAGACTATCACCTCCTTACCAAGGGCAGTGGCCTGCTGAATCGTCCGAGCGAGCCTGAGACCACCCAGAGTATGAAATCCTTCCACATAGAGGCCCAGCACATCCACCGCATCGTCGCCGAGCACCACTTCCGCAAAATCAGTGAGAGATAGGTCAAGCTGATTGCCGGTGCTGATGGCGTAGCGAGGCGCGACGATACCGAGTCCATCCATCCGGGTGACCATAAACGCTCCCGACTGGCAGATGAGCGCACTGCTCTTGACCGCACCACTGGGACGAGCCAGTTTCCGTTCGGGGATGAAGAGGGTATCGTAATTGCCCGGCTTGCTGACAAGACCCAGAGAATTGGGGCCAACGATGACCGGGGCAAAATCGCCCCGGGCTCGTGCCTTGAGGACCATTTTGCCCAGTTCTTCCTCTGCCACCTTGCCGCTCTCGGTCTCGCCCATTCCGCCGGCGATAATAACCACAGCCGAGGCCTTCCTGGAGGCCATTACTTCCCGCATCAGCGGCCCGACTTGCTCTGCCCCCACAGTCAGAACCAGCAAATCGGCGACGAAGGGCAAAGTGGCGATGGATTCCACGCAGCACACGCCGTCAATTTCCTCAACGCCGGGGCGCACGACGCGAATCTGGTCTGCGGGATACTGCTCGCGCAGCAGGTTTCCCAATATCACTCTACCGACGTTCATCTTGCTGTTGGAAACACCGACGATGGCCGCGGTGCGAGGTTCAAGTAGTCGACGAACTTTGTCCAAGTCTACTCTCTGATCGACTCCATGCCCGGCAGAAACGCGGCAGAAGGCATCAACGGCAACCAGCTCCCCGTCCCTTACGAGCAACGGATTGATCTCGAGTTCCCGCACCGTCAAGTTGCTCTCCGGCAGGTTGGAGAATTGGTTTGCTACGCGGTCAAAGAAGTTCAGTAATCGCAGCAGTTCGTCATCGTCCAGGAGTCTACGTCCCGTCCGGGTCTTCCCGGCCATCCGCTGGTAGGCAAAGGAACCCTTAAACTTATCCAGCCCCTCCGCTGGGGTCATAAGTTCGGGGGAGTAGAGAACGGTTGCCTCACCGGGCGAGAATGCGTCAGCCAATTCCTCAGCATCGAGACCACCCAGACCCAGGGTAACCACGTGACCCATGTCTGGTGTCCAGCGCATGCCAGCGAGCAGCTCGCCGCCCAGCCCCTCTTCCCCAGCAACGAATTCAGCAACGATAATGCCCTCAATGGAGGCCCTGAGAAGCTTGCCACCACTAGATTGCACCGACTTCACGATTCCCCGGGCTGCGGCCAGGATGTCGGCGGGACGGTTTCTGGCGACGCGGATTCCGCCCACCTCAGTCTTGTGGGCAATCTCGGGGGAGACCACCTTCACGATCACGCGCTCGCCGGGCAATTCCTCTATCTGGTCAGTCCAGGTGGCCGCTTCACCAGCCAGGACAAAGTGCCGGGGAACCGTGAGCCCACTCATTACCAGCAACTGATAGATTTCGGGCTCCAACAAAGAACCCCTGCTCGCGTGGAGGGCCTCGTTGCAGAGTCTCGTAAGGAGTTTGTCCATGGTAATTCGATACCTAGCTGATCTTCATTCCGGGGCTCGCGCCTTCCTGCAGGTCAGCCAGGAAGAGCGCAGCAGGGTCGTCGCCGGCGGCGGCCAGCAGCATCCCCTCGGAGATTCCGAACTTCATGGTTCTTGGGGCGAGGTTGGCCACCACGATGATGTTGCGACCAACCAGCTTGTCTGGGTCATGAGACTTCTTGATACCCGCAAAAATGGTGCGCTCGCCCAACTGGCCCAAACTGACCCTCAATTCCAGCAGCTTATTGGCTTTGGGAACAGACTTCGCCTCCAGCACACGGGCAACCCGCAGATCGACCTTGCTGAAGTCATCAAATGTGACCTCTTCCGCCAGGGGCTCCACTTCTACGTCTTCTTCCGCCGCACCCGGAATTCCGTCAGCACTTTGCGTCAGAGCTTCGACCAGCTTCTCGACCATCTCGTCGGTGATCTTGACGAAGATAGGTTTGAAGGGGTTGATCGCAACATTCTCGATACGGTCATTGACAGTGCTCCAATCCCCTCGCTCTCGCCCGAGAATAGCGTCAACCTTGGCCGTGAGGCGGGGCAAGATAGGCTGCAGCATGACGCTGATCTTGCCAAATGCATTGATGGCCGCGGTGAGCGCGCTGCGTGCCGCTTCCGCATCCCCCTTAATGAGGGCCCAGGGAGCAGTGTCAGCGACAAACTGATTGGCTCGGTGGGCGAGGGCAGTAATCTCTTTCATGGCGCGGGAGAACTCCCGACCATCGTAGAGTGCCACAACCTCCTTAGCTCCGGCCTCGATGGCTTCAAGTAGGTCGGTCCCCGGACCATCCAGGGTACCCATCTTCCCATCCAATCGCTTGTGCAGAAAGTTGATTACTCGACTGCCCAGATTAACAAACTGGTTGCCCACGTCAGCGTTTACCCGGGCAACAAAATCCATCAGATTGAGATCGATATCCTCGACCTTGCTTGTCAGCTTACAAGCATAGTAGTAGCGCAGGTATTCGGGGTCCAGGTGGTCCAAATAGGCTCTCGCTGGAATGAACGTCCCCCGGCTCTTCGACATCTTCTGACCGTTGACAGTAAGGAAGCCGTGAACGTAGACCTTGTCCGGGGCCCGGAAGTCAGCGCCCATGAGCATGGCTGGCCAGAAGAGGGTGTGGAAGTAGACAATGTCCTTACCGATAAAATGAACAATTTCCGTCTCTTCAGAGAGCCAATAGTCGTCAAAGTTCTTGCCTTCACGCTCTGCCCAGTTGCGGGTCGAGGCCATATAACCGATGGGAGCATCTAGCCAGACATAGAAATACTTATCTTCGGTATCCGGAATCCGGAAGCCAAAATAGGGCGCATCGCGGGAGATATCCCAGTCCTTGAGCCCTTCGTCAAACCACTCCAGCAACTTCTTCTTCATCTGATCCTGGACATGGTCCGCTTCAATCCACGTCCGCAACTGGTCCTGAAAGTCAGCCAGTTTGAAAAAGTAGTGCTCCGACGATTTCCGCTCGGGCGAGCTGCCGCATAGAGAGCAATGAGCCGACTTCAGTTCGGTGGGAGCGTAGGTGGCTGAACAGACTTCGCAGGAGTCCCCGTACTGGTCTTCAGCACCGCAAGAGGGGCAAATTCCCCGGATCATGCGATCCGGAAGGAACATCTTGTCCTCGGGACACCAGGCCTGCTCAACGTCCCGCTGCCCAATGTGTCCCTTGGCCCGGAGCCTCTTATAGATCAGCTCCGCAAACTCCCGGTTCTCTTCGGAGTTCGTGGTGTAGTAGTTGTCGAATTCAATAAGGAAATCAGTGAAATCGACAAGGTGCTCGGCTTGCATGCGAGCGACCAGTTCGTCGGGCGTGATACCTTGCTGACGGGCGGAGATCATCACCGGCGTTCCATGCGTATCATCGGCACACATGTACCGGCATTCGTGGCCCTGTTCCTTCTGAAAGCGGACCCAAATGTCGGTCTGCAAGTACTCCACCAGGTGACCCAGATGGATACTCCCGTTGGCATATGGCAAGGCACTGGTAACAAGCATTCTTCTCTTTTCAGCCATCACGGCTCCGCTATCATCTTTCAATCATCGCTGCTGCGGGACGCTTGCTATCCGCCACCCCGCTCTGGGCACCATTCATCCGGCCCAGTCCATACTCGCTAAACCGCGCCGACCCTACCACACTAGGAAACAAGAACAAAGACCCAGCGGTCATGTCGAGGCTCACACGCTGTATGCTCCCTCTCTCTCAATACAGCCGCAGTCATCGGTGTCGCCCAGAAGGGAGCGGAGCAGAGTCGAACGGTCTCCCTGCACCTGCAATGCACCTTCCATCCCCAGGTTGACGGCTCTCCACCAGTTGCTTTTGAACCGCCACGCAAGACGTGTCACAATGCACTCGCTTTTTGACCGGAGGAAGATGATGCGCTGGTGGTTTGTGGGACTGACTCTACTTGTAGCTTGCTCGACCACTTCTTCCCCGACCGATGGCGGTCGTGGGGACGTTTTCGCTGACGGGGGGCCGGACCTTGGGCAGGCGGATCTTGTTAGCGGGGGACCCTTAGACCAGGGGAGTCCTGACCTGCTAGTCGCCCAGGACGGTGATGTGGCCGATGTGTCCGACGATCACCAAGAAGGTCTTGACCATACGGCAGAAGAGGCCACAGCTATCGCCCCGTGGCAACCTCCTTTCGATCCCGCGATATGTGGCATGGAGGCTTACCAATGGCTTGATCCTGCGACAATGGGGGAAGTAGTGCTCATGGAAGAGATGCTCATGAGCAAGCTGACTCCTGAGACAATCGATGGGCTCCTTTCTGAACTCGCTCTGGAGGGTGTACCTCCCGCCAAGTACGGTGTTCGTAATTTCCGCTTCCGCTACACCACCCAGGACCGCGGGGCTCCCATTGAAGCGACTGGAACAATCGGCATCCCCTGGGGGGAGGAGGTACCGTGGCCGGCACCGGTGGTGCTCTGGCTTCATGGGTCCACCGGTTTCATGGATGATTGCGCCCCATCAAAGGATTCCATGATGGGCGCTGCCCCCGGGGCCCTCTGGTCAGCCCAAGGATATGTTGTAGTAGCCCCAGATTACATCGGTCAACTGGGAATGGGGGAGTCCTCTCCTCCCGGGTCGATCCACCCCTATCTGGTGGGAGAAGCGACGGCCATTGCCAATCTTGATTCGGTACGCGCACTGTTCAATCTGCTGTCTGGCAACGATGACCTGGAAGGATCTGCGGACCCGGAGCGAGTGGTTATCATGGGGGGCTCTCAAGGTGGTCATGCAGCCCTCTTTACTGAGCGCTACCAGCCCCACTACGCCCCTGAACTCCATCTGGCAGGAGTGGTTGCTGCTACCGGTCCGATGGATCTCTTAGGAGAAGGGTCCTACGCCATGAGTACTCTGGTACCTGGCTCCTCCACGTTCCTTTTTGCTCTGGTAGCCATGAAGAACTGGTACGGCCACCCCGAAGACCTCTTCGACCTCTTCACCAATCAGGAGCCCTACTTCATTGCAGAGAAGGTCGAGGGCTACATGGCTGACTCTTGCGGGGCGCAAATTGACACTTCCGAGATAGACGAACTCTCCGATGTCTTCTTGCCCGACATCATCACCCATTCCGCGTCCGGCAACTGGGAGGCGATTCCGCCGTGGGGCTGCTATCTGGAAACCAATAGCATTCC
This sequence comes from uncultured Myxococcales bacterium, assembly GCA_964522395.1. Lineage (GTDB taxonomy): Bacteria > Myxococcota_A > UBA9042 > CAIXZC01 > CAIXZC01 > CALGBT01. The sequence continues at coordinate 14,974 of CAZFVN010000029.1, read as the reverse complement.
CGGAACTCCGGTACCAAGGGTCGGCGATACGCCAATTCTCACCGTCTACAGCGGCGACGATGAGCTGCTCAACAACTCCATCGAGAGGACCAACTGGCCGAAGATCTGTGCCGAGGGATACACGCTACAGTATCTCGAATGTGCCGGCCTCGGCCACAGCGCGGGTGCGGTGGCAGCCCTTCCCTACTCAATGAAATGGCTTAAGGCTCGCCTGGACGGGACCCCCATCGACCCCGATGATATCTGCCAGATGAAAGACCCGGTTGACTGTTCGACGCTCTAGCCTCGCGACTATCATTCAACCTGGAGCATTAGTGGCATCACCTGCGAAGTTCTGCTCAAATCATGCCAGTGGACTAGTTAATGAAGTAACCGGTTACTCGCCACATGCCGTCAGCTTCTTTGACAACCGAAACCGTTTCGACTGATTGGGCCTTGTGCTCCCAACGGGTGGTGAATTGAGCGATGACATACTCACCATCAGGGACCCCAGGAAGGGAAGTCTCGAATTTGACCAGGAGTAACTTGCGGTCCATTAGTTTGCCCAAGGGATCCCGCACTGCCATGGCCTTCTTGGTCCACGGCTCCTTTTCAATGGCCTTCTTGAAAACGGCCGAGGCGTTGTCCCAGGTAGCATCCCAATTGCCCTCGTCACCAAAGGCCAACCACTGCACTGCAACCTGCCGACCCATGGCCTTTTGCATTTCGTGAGGGTCGTCGCCCTTCTCCTTCTTTGCCGGTGCGGTCTCCTTTGAGGTCTGGTCAGAGTCCTGGGCCTTGCTGCAAGCTGTCATCACCAGAAGAGCAATGGACATCATGATGATATGGCGCATATGAAACCTCCTATTTGATGCAAAGAGTGTAGCCGTGGGGCTGCCCCATGTCGATATAGCTGATTGCGCTATTGCAGTGATTGCCGGTACACATGGTCTTCTGGCAGGAGCCGCCGCAGGAGTGGAAACCAAATGAATTGGTGCTGGTGGCATCGCCAAAGCCGTTTTGCTGCGCCGCATTGGAGATCCCGCCCGATGGATTGCAACCGAGGGAATTGCTAATGCCGTCTGACTTGTACTTGCTCTTGCACTCACCATAGCCGCCGGAGGGGAAATCGTCACCACAGCCAGTAGGCAAATAGCCTTCGCCAGGGCCAAATGACTGGCAGAGATTAAGATATTCATAGCACCAGTTATCCGCTACCGACTGGTCCGACACCAATCCCACTTTGAGCAGCAGGTAGGGAATACCTTTGTATGTAATATCCTTCGCCTCCAGAACCGCGAAACTACCCACTGCCGGTTTGCACTGCCCGGACCAACAGCTCTCCCCATCGATCTGGCAGTTACCACAGCTACCGCCACAGCCGTCGTCGCCACAGAACTTGCCAGCGCAATCAGGAATGCAGACGCAAGCCCCCTCCTGGCACTCCTCCTGTGGATTGGGACAGATTCCGCATTCCCCACCGCAGCCATCGCTCCCGCAAACCTTGCCTTCGCAACCGCCACAGCTCCCGCCGCAACCATCTTTCCCGCAAATCTTGCCGTCACAATCGGGCTGGCAGACACAGAGCCCATCGGCACAGATTTCCTGCTGGCCCTGACAGGTTCCGCAACTGCCTCCGCAACCATCACTACCACAGACCTTGCCATCGCAATCGGGCTTGCACATCAGACAGAGCGTATAGCCATGCTCCTTGGTCATGTCGATGTAACTGAGCGCGCTGTTACAGTGCTGGCCGCTGCACATCTGCTTCTGACAGGAGCCGCCGCAGGAGTGGAAGCCGAAGGAATTGGCGCTATTGGCATCGCCATAGCCATTTTGCTGAGCGGCGCTGGAGATACCGCCAGAGGGGTTACAACCCAGGGTGTTGCTGGTGCCGTCGGACTTGTACTTGCTCTTGCACTCACCATATCCACCTGAGGGGAAATCGTCGCCACAACCGGTGGGGACGTAGCCGTAACTATCGCAAAGATCGGTGTACTCGTAGCACCAGTTGTCAGCGGTGGACATATCCGACTTGAAGCCGACCTTCAGTAACAAGTAGTAGATACCTTTGTAGACGATCTCCTTCTCATCAAGGATGATCCAACTCCCCTTGTAAGGCTTGCACTGTCCCATGTGGCAACCCTGATTCGGGTCGTTGCATGCTCCGCAGGTGCCGCCGCAACCATCTTCGCCGCAAACCTTGCCTTCGCAGTCGGGAATGCAAACACACGCCCCACCGATACACTCGTCCTGGAGGCCCGGGCAGATTCCACAGGTCCCCCCACACCCATCCCCTCCGCAGACATTTCCATTACAGCCACCACAACTGCCACCGCATCCATCCTCTCCGCAAATCTTCCCATCGCAAGCTGGCTGGCAAAGACAGAGACCATCAATGCAGGCGTCTTGCTCACCCTGACAGATACCGCAGGTTCCACCACAGCCGTCATCGCCGCAGCTCTTTCCATCACAATCGGGCTTGCATATGAGACAAAGGGTGTAGCCAAAGTCCTTAGTGGTATCGATATAGCTCAGTGCGCTGTTGCAATGGTCGCCACTGCACATCTGCTTCTGACACGACCCGCCACACGAATGGTAGCCAAAGGAATTGGCGCTGGTGGCGCCAGGGAATCCGTTTTGCTGGGCCGCATTGGATACGCCGCCAGATGGATTGCAGCCCAGGGAGTTACTGGTGCCATCGGAATGGTACTTCGACTTGCATTCGCCATAGCCACCCGACGGGAAATCATCGCCGCAACCGGTCGGCAAGTAGCCATAGCTGGCACAGAGGTTGGTGTATTCGTAGCACCAGTTCTCAGCCGTCGATATCTCCGATTTGAAGCCCACTTTCAGGAGCAGGTAATAGATACCCTTGTATATGATCTCCTTCTCGTCGGCGATAACCCAGCTATCTTTGAAGGGCAGACATTCACCAACATGGCAGACGGTACCCTGGTCATTGCAGGTACCACAGTTCCCCCCGCAGCCGTCGGGGCCACAGTTCTTGCCATCGCAAGCAGGGACGCAGAGACAAACACCGAGATCACATTCCTCCTGTGGTCCAATGCAAATGCCACAATTGCCACCACATCCATCGTCGCCACAGACCTTGTTGCCGCAGCCGCCGCAACTGCCGCCACAGCCATCGTCACCACAGATCTTTCCATCACAAGCCGGCTGGCAGGCACACTGCCCCTCGATGCAAGCATCCTGGGGGCCGGGGCATTGACCGCACGTGCCGCCGCAGCCGTCGTCACCGCAGATCTTGCCATCACACTGGGCAGCACAATCGAAGCAGAGCGTATAGCCCACATCCTGATCGGCATCAATGTAGCTAAGCGCGGAGTTACAGTTATCGCCGGAGCAGAGTTCTTTGGTGCAGGAATCGCCGCAATAATGGAAGCCGAAGGAGTTGCTGCTGGTGGCATCGGGAAAGCCGTTGCTCTGCGCCACACCAGCCACACCCCCTGACGGGTTGCACCCTAACGTGTTCGCGATGCCGTTAGATTGGAAATCGTTTTTGCACTGCTTGTAGCCGCCAGAATCGAAGTTGTTGCCACAGCCCGTTGGTACCAGGTCATAGAAGTGACAGAGCTGCTGGTACTCTACGCACCAGTTGTCGTAGGTGGCGGTACTCGAGGCGAGTGCCACTTTGAGCAGCAGATAGTAGATACCTTCGTGCTTCACCTGCTTGGTCTCAAGCACCTTGAAGGATCCCACCTTCTCGCTGGTACACATCCCGTCGACGCAGCTCTCACCTTCGCCACACATGCCGCAGAGCCCGTTACAGCCGTCATCGCCGCATTCCAGCCCGGCGCACTGGGGGATACAGATGCACGTCCCGTCGATGCAACTTTCGCCGGCGTCCAGGTCGCACGCCACCGCGCACTTGTCGCAGTTGGCCGGGTCAGTGAGCAGGTTCGCTTCGCAGCCCCCCTCTATGAGCCCATCGCAGTCGCCAAACCCTCCACTGCAATCGGTAATCGCGCAGTTGCCGTCAAGACAACTGACAGTACCGTTTTCAGCCTCCGGACAAGGCTTGTCACAATCGCCGCAATGGTCAACATCATCGGCGAAGCTGACGCACTCCTCACCACAACTAGTCAGGCCCTCTGGACAGCAGTCGGGGACAGTATTGAAAACGCAGCCGACACCGCTGACACAGGTATCATCCGTGCATTCGTTGTTGTCCGTGCAGGGCAGTAGGCCGCCGCCGAGACAGGTGCCAAGCTGACAGTGATCATCCACGGTGCAGAGGTCACCATCATTGCAGGGTGCGACGTTGAGGGAGTGAACACAGCCGATGCCCGCCTCGCAGGAATCGTCAGTGCAAATATTGTCGTCGTCACAGTCGGTGCCACTGCCTGCTGTACAGACCCCGTCGATGCAGAGATCGGCAATCGTGCAAGGATTGCCATCGTCGCATTCGCCGACGTTGGGCATGTGAAGACACCCCTGCATTGGGTCGCAGAAGTCGTCGGTACAGAGGTTTCCGTCGTTGCAGGGTTGGGCCGGGCCCGACTGACATACTCCACTATTGCAAGAATCGCCTACCGTGCAAGAGTCGCCGTCGTCACACGATTTGCCTTCCTTTACGGCAAGCAACTCACACTCACCGGTGGCTGGATTACAGCTATTGTCAAGACACTCCTGATCGGGACCCTCGTAGGGAAGACACTCCACAATTGTCGCTAACTTGATATCGCAGGTGAATGGCAGCTTCGCCTGATTGCAAAAGAGGGTACCGTTACAGAGGTCGCCATCCTCGAGAGTAGCGCAATCCTCGTCACTCTGGCACTCACAAGAGAGCTGAGTTCCCTGGCACGCGCCCTCGGTGCAAATGTCGCCGGCTGTGCAGGGGTCGCCGTCATCACAAGGGGCCGTGACGAACTCGTAGTCACAGCCTCCGGTGGGATCACAGAGATCGTCGGTGCAGGGGTCGTTGTCGTCACAGTCAATGACGGCCCCGACACAAACCCCCTCTTCACAGTGATCGGCGAGGGTGCAAACGTCACCGTCCACGCATTCTGTGCCGGTAAGTGGCGAATGGAGGCACCCCTGCTCGGCGTCACAAGAATCCTCCGTACAATCGTCATCATCGCTGCAATCCAGGTCATCCACCTCGCCATTGCAGTCGTTGTCCATGCCGTCACATTCCTCATGTGTCGGTGCCAGCGCATCGCACTCACCCAGGCCGCTCTCCTGGCACTGGCGAAGTCCTCCGCAGGTCCCCCATTGGTTGGACAGGTAACAGGGGGTTGTCAGGCCCAACTTCACTGACTGCGCTGAACAACCACAGAGGTCCCCCGCAGTGGGACGGCAATTCTTGACCTCCCCGCCCTCCACGGTCGTTGCGTCGACACACTCGAAGCCATCCGGACATCCGCTCCCGGCAGTGCAATCCGCGCCGCAGAAGCTGCCGTCGTCTCCAAATGACAAGCAGACATCCTCAATGCCCATGGGAGCAACGCAGTCGGCACTTTTGGCGCAGGGCCGGCAGAGGTGGGTGAAGGGAGAAACGCAAGCGAACATCATATCGGGTCCTGTGCCGAGTTGCTCACAGAGCCAGCCCTGCGGACATTCCTCAACGCACTCAATGGTGCAGACGTCATTGCCCATGTGCCCGACACAGAGTCCGGAAAGGCAATCGTCACCGCCCTGGCAAGGATCCAGAAAACAACCGCTTCCCACTTCACAGCCATTGCCCAGGTCCGGGACAAGCACGTCTGTGAGCAGCAAGTCCGGTGCCGTGGAATCCATCACCTCTTCGGAGGCCGTGGTTTCTGCCAACCGCACGTCGCCAGGTCGGAGGATCGTGTCTGGGATATGGCTATCATTGGTGACCGCCTCTCCGCCAGATTGGGTGCAAGCTGCGAGGGTGAAGAGAAGGGTCAGGCAGAGCTTCTTCATATCTTTCTCCACTATGCTAGCGCTGTGCGATCTTCGGATTGGCCGCAACAGCTAAGATAGCACGAGGCGCAACACCCAAGCAACGACTGGTGGCACCTTCACGCGGGCATCAGCACTTCCAGTAGGGCGTCAATCTGCGGTGCCTTTTCGATGATGCCGAAGTGGCTGGCATCGGGGAAGATCTGCAGACGGGAACCGGGAATGGCGGCTGCAGTGGCGCGGGCCGTAGCTTCCGGTGTGAGCCAGTCTTTGCCACCACCAACAACCAGGGTCGGACAGGAGATGTCAGGCAACACGTCGCGACCGTCGTGGCGGGCCATTTCGAGCATAGCCTGAAAGTACGCAGGCTTAGGCGTCTCGGCCACCCCTTGAACTTGTCGGTCAAACGCCGCTCGCGGTGCATCCCGGCCAACGAAGTCCAGCGCAGCGAGCAAACCAAAAGCAACCCCCGGCAAAGTAACCGCGAGCTCGAGGCCAACCTGGCTGAATTTGGGCAGACGCCGCAGGCCAACGAAGAAACCCTGCAAAGCGAGGGAAACCGGCTTCGGGAAGCCCCCGTCAAAGGGCTTGCCCGCAGCCCCGAAGAGGGCCGCAAAGGCAGAGATTCGGCGGGGGGATAAGCGCAACATCTCAACGCCCACGGGGACTCCCATGGACCAACCGGCTACTGCCGCGGACTCAATACCCAGCGCATCCAGAATAGCTAGCCCATCCCTGGCATGGCGCTCTACGGACATGTCTGGCACCTCAGTGCCGACAATACTCTCTCCCATGCCGCGATAGTCCCACATCACCAGCCGATGACGACGCGAGAGAAGACGGGTAAGCGGAACCAAGCCCTCATGATGCACTCCAATTCCCGAGGCAAAAAGCAGTGGCAAGCCCTCTCCAACATCAAACACAGCTAACCGCTGACCATCCCCAGTCTCCACTAAATGCCGTCGCATCAAGACCCCTTCCGTCAGTTTCTCAACGATTGTACAGGAAACCTGAATCAAAGCTACAAACAGCGGACGCACCGCCGAAAAGCTGTTCAATTGCAGCGACTTACAAGAAGCGCCATGTAGGCAATGCCGCAGGATAGACCTTTTACCACAAATCAATGCTAGAATCGGCGATCCGAAGCTAGAAACGGCGGACGCACCGCCGAAAAGCTGTTCGATTACCGCAACTTACAAGAGGCGTTGTGTCGGTGGTGTAGGGGGAGTATCCTTGTAGCATGTCTCTGAAGAGCTGTGGGAGGAGATGATGCGAAACGTTGAGGCGTGTTGCATGGCGTTGGTCCTGTTTCTGGCCGGGTGCAGCAACAGCGGCAACGGCCAGTATGTCGTTGATGCGGATCTACCCGGCGACGGTAGGGACGCGCGACCGACCGATTCCATCACGGTTGACGGGCCAACAGACCAGATCAAGTTCGATACCGAAACTGTGTTGCCTCCTCTCGATGTGGTGGATGTTTCGGACCTACCGCCGGACCTTTCCGGAGAGCTCGATTCTCAGGACCTGGAGATCGAGTACGTGGAACTCGACAGCAGCGACTCTACCGACACGTGCGGAGTTGAATGTATCCCCCCCGAGCCGCTGTGGGCTATCGCATTGGGAGGCGAGATGGCGGACGTTGCGATCTCTCTCGCCGTGGACCCGAGCGGAGCAGTTTATGCGGGCGGCCACACCAATAGCACGACTATCCAGGTAGCAGGCGAGATTCAGGCGCAGATTCCTGCTGACGACATTCGACAGGTGTTCATCAGCCGCTTGCTCCCCGATGGCGTTCCAGACTGGACCCGAGCGCTCGGCGGTGAAGGCGACGATCGACTGAGGGCGGTGGCCCCCCGGGCCGCTGGCGGAGTCCTGGCGGCAGGTTTCACAGGCAGCACCAACCTGATGATCGGCGAAAAGCAGTTCTCCGGAGCTGGCAAATTTGACGCTTGGGCCGCCAGTCTGGCTGATGACGGAAAGATCGATTGGGCCATATCATTTGGCGGCGACAAAGATGAGGTCCTCCTCTCTATCGAAGAAGACGGGGAAGGAAACGTCTTTCTGGGCGGCTACTTCGCGTCGGCCAGCGTCCAGGTCGGTGAACTCACCCTGACTAACACCCTGGACAAAGAGCAATATGATCTGATGGTAATCAAACTTGACCCTCAGGGCACTCCCATTTGGGCCCGCGTTCTGGGCGGCACTGGCTTCGATTATGTTCATTCGCTAGCCGCTGATGCTGACGGCAGTATCTACTTCCTCGGGTCTCTGTCCGGGGCCGGCATGACCTTTGGAGAGGATAAGATAGCGTCCGCTGGTGCGCGAGACGTCCTCGTGGGGTCCTATAGCGCCGACGGGACCCCTCGCTGGATTCGTCGGTTTGGCGGTAGCTTGCACGATGCTGGCCATGCGCTTGCAGTCTCACCAGCAGGGGACGTTTACATCACCGGCTCCCTGCAGAGCCCGGTGATGAGCTTTGGCGGCGATCCGATTGAACACGTTGGTGCGCATGAGTTGCATGATATCTTCCTCGCGCGCCTCACCAGCGGCGGCGACCACGTCTGGTCTCACGGTTTCGGCGGGGTCGATTGGGATCTCGCCAAGTGCGTGGCGTTGGGCCAGGATGGAGAACTCTACATGGTGGGCTCATTTATGAGTCCGGTCATCAAACTAGGAGGGGAAGCGCTCGTCGGAGGCGGACCGGCGGGCAACAAGTCAGAGGTCTTCGTTGCCGCCTACGATCTCGATGGCAGCCATCGCTGGTCTCAGGCCATGGGCAGCCCCGACCACGACGTCGCCTACTGGGTCGCCACAGGTGGTCCTGGAGTGGTGGCTGTCGCCGGAACCTTCAACAGCACTGACGATGATGAACCGACAATTGATACTATCGACCTTGGAACTGGCCCGCTGCCCACTTACCAGGGAAGAGATGCTTTCGTTGCTCGGCTGAAGTAACCTGTTCCGCCATCCTGAAGACGAATGCACCGCCGCTGCCAGCCTGCCCACGACTGGACCATTCAATGACCAGGGACTCGGCTCGGGAGAGGGACTGGGCAAATCGCCTTCCCGTGAGCGAACTTAGCGGAGACTGCTCACTAGGGCCAAGAAAGTACTACTTTGCCGTGGCCCGCATTGACGCCTGATTGGGTTTCGCCATTGTCGACTCCACCGAGGTAAGAAGAGCCGCCACCAGCGCCAGAGCCACCACCATTGCATGTGCCGCCGCCACCGCCACCGTACCAGCCACCACCGCCGCCACCACCACCGCCTCTCCCGCAGCCACCCGTGGCTCCATTGCCGCCCTGGCCAAAACTGCCGTCGGTAGAGTGCTGAGAACTGCACTGGTCTATTCCTTTGGTACCGCCACTGTTCTGGGTGGCTCCAGTGCCCGGTTGACAACCTGTGCCATTGGCTCCCGTCAGGCCACCGCCAACGCCGCCGGGGTGGATGGTCTCGTGCATCCCGCCACCGCCGCCACCGCCCGCGGCCACGATGACCCGGTCGTTGAGCGAAGTGCCTCCCACTCGAATGTCTGACGCACCGCCACCGCGGCCTCCTTCGCTGTTGCCATTATCACCCTGGCCCCCACCATTCCAGCCAGGGCTGTAGCTCTGTCCTGGGTATTGGCCAACGTAGACATGAAGAGTGGCTCCCTTTTGTACCGTAATGGTACCCTTTGCATAACCGCCGTTGCCACCCAGGGAGTAACTCGGCCGACGCCCGCCCTGAGCGCCCCACGCCTCGACCTGCACGGTTGTACAGGAGTCGGGCATGACGAAATCTACTTTGGCACCGGTGTAGTTGAAGGTCTTGCTGCCCGGGGCGCACGGAGAGGTGCAGATTCCCGCCTGACAGGTGGAATCTCCGCCACAGGATGTCCCATTCTCCCAGGGAATATGCGCGCAGCCAGTGTCAGGATCACAGCTATCATCGGTGCAAATCTCCACGTCATCGCAATCGAGCGAATCGGGGCCAGCCTGGCACCCGCCCCCGCCGCAAACATCGTTGAGCGTGCAGGCATCCTGGTCGTCGCAGTTCACTGTATTGGGCTCGAAAATGCAGCCCTCGTCCGGGTCGCAACTGTCATCGGTACAGATATTCTTGTCGTCGCAAACCGCCACGCCGGTGCCGACGCAGTCGCCGTTCAGGCAATCATCAAACGGAGTACACTTATTGCCATCATCACATTCAACGGTGTTGTCAGTCTGGACACAGCCGATGGCTGGCTCACAGCTATCATCGGTGCAGACATTCAGATCATCGCATAGGGGAGCGCCGCTCCCCACGCAGAACCCTCCATCGCAAACATCCACAAGGGTACAGGCATCCCCGTCATCACAACCCAACTGATTGGCTTCATGAATGCAGCCATCGGCAGGGTCACAACTATCATCGGTGCATAGATTGTCATCCTCGCAATCAAGGAAGGAGGTGGCAACGCAAAGGCCCTGGAAGCAAATGTCGCCCAGGGTGCAGGCTGTGCCATCATCACATTCCCCCTCGGTGGGGACAAATTCGCAACCGACTCCTGCCTCGCAACTGTCGGCAGTACAATCATTGCCGTCATCGCAGGTCAATTGGGCACCGCCAAGGCACTCACCCAACTCACAGATATCTGCTGTCGTGCAAAGGTCCCCGTCATCGCAAGGGGCCGTGTTCAGAAGATGGAGACAGCCCTGTTCAGGGTCGCAGGAATCGGTAGTGCAGACGTTGTCGTCATTGCACTGAGTCAGCCCCTCGTAGACACAGAATCCCGCTTCGCAGTGGTCCCCCGCGGTACACTCGTTGCCATCATTGCAATTGGCTTCGTTGGCTTCGAAAAGACAACCCTCCTCAGCCCCGCACGAATCGTCAGTACAGGGGTTTCCGTCGTCACAAATCAGGGCCACGCCGGGCACACAGCCGGTATCTGGCGCACATACCTCCACGCCATTACAGGGATTATTGTCGTTGCAATCGAGTGGAGGTCCAGAGAGACAGCCCACCTTGGAATCGCAACTCTCTACTCCGTTGCAAAGGTTGCTATCATCACAATCCAGGTCCGGGCCACCTTGACAGATTCCTTCTGCACAGGTATCTGCCGTGGTGCACACATCGCTGTCAGTGCAATTGGCGGCGTTGTTCTCATATGCACAGCCGCTATCGGGATCGCAGAAGTCATCAGTGCAGAGGTTTCCATCGTTGCAGTTTGCTGCCGCACCACCCTCGCAGATACCCGCCGCACAGGTGTCTCCGACAGTGCAGGAATCACCGTCTGCGCAGAGGAATCCGTCGTTAGCCGGGGCAAAGCTACAGTCGCCAGTCGCCCCATCGCAGACCGCGCTCAGGCAGACGGCTCCCACTCCCTCGGGAGCGGGGCAATTCACGATGGTCTCGTTGTCAACGCGACACTGATAAGGCAACGTCCCGGTATCACAATAGAGCGTACCATTGCAGAGATCACCATCTTCCAGGGCCCCGCAATCATCGCTAGATTCGCAGTCGCAACTGACGCCAACACCGACGCAACCTCCAGCGTCACACTGATCTGCTACAGTACAGGGGTCGCCGTCGTCGCAATCCGCACCGTTGTCCTCATAGAAACAGCCACCCACTTCGTCGCAGTAATCGTCAGTGCAAGGGTTGTCGTCATTGCAATCCACCGGCTGCCCGACGCAGACCCCCGCATCGCAATGGTCAGCAACCGTACATGGGTCGCCGTCAAGACACTCCCCCTCGGTCAGCGCCGCATGGCTACAGCCGGCGTCGCCATCGCAAAGGTCGTCGGTGCATGGATTGCCATCATCACAGAGGCTCAGGTATTTGTCGTCCTCCAGGACTCCTTCATCAATATCGCCATCACAATCATCGTCGAGCCCATTACAGCTTTCCCCCACGGGCACGGTTGCGTCACAAAGAGTAAGACCGTCGGGACCACACACCCGTTTACCTTCGCAGAGCCCAAACTCATTCTCCGCTGCGCAGGGGGTCCAGAGCGCCAGTTCAATGGAAGCCTCGGTGCAGGGGCAAACTCCCGCATCGGCAACGCACTGCTCTGTGTCAATCCCGTCGACTGTGACTGTTGTCAGACATGAAAAGCCCCAGGGGCAGTCTCCGTCATTTGCGCAGGCTCCACCGCAAAAAGAACCTTCGGCCTGGTAATCCAGGCAGACATCGTCTGCGCCACCGACACTCTTACAATCTGAACCTTGGGCGCAGGGTCGGCAGAGGTTGGCGAAATCAGATACGCAGACAAAAACAAGATCCGGGTCGGTGCCAGCCACCTGCTGGCAGGACCATCCTGGAGGGCACTCAGATTGGCAGGCGGTGGTGCAAACAGATTCCCCCATATGCTGTACACACCAACCGGATAGGCACTCCGCATTTCCGTCGCAAGAGTCCATAAAACAGCCGTCCCCGGGAGCGCACTGCGGGTCAACCTCCTCCGGCACCACGAAATCCATACCTACTTCAGGGGGCCCGAGATCGGGCGGTATCGTGACCTCAACCAGGTCTGCTACGGCGTCGACAACGGCCACGCTATCCGCCGTCGCCTGCGCGTCAGACACGTCCACTCCTACCGGACTTAAACTCTCACCAGAACAAGCCACGCTCACTACGACAACCAGAAACAATGTTCTCCACATCCCAGGAACCCCCGTCATTCTCTTTGCACGACCATAACATAACGAAACGGGTGGGGAAGAAGGAAATGCATGGTCACAGAGACGGGGTGGAGGATTCCCCTCGGGAGTGATAACGTAGCTTGTGCCTTTGACACGTAGGAGGTTGTCATGAGCAGACTTCTGGGACCTTTGCTGGCGCTGCCCCTGCTCGCGCTGATATGTCTTGGAGCTATCCCCGTCCAGGCTGAGGACAAGCCGGTAACAGTACGCTTTCGCAGCACACCAAAGGGAGCCCTGGTGGTAGTGGACGGCAAGGAAAATTGTACCGCTCCATGCAAGCTGAAGCTACACCCCGGCACCCATGTCGTGGGAATGAGCCACGACGGCTGTCTGGCTCGGGAAGAGATGGTTGAGATAGATTCAGGGAGCGACACCGTAGTCTGGAAACTAGAGCCACATCTGGGGCACCTCTCGGTCACCACTGACCCTGCCGGCCTGGAAGTCACAGTACGAGCCCAAAAGGGGAAGTCGCGCAAACTGACTACGCCGATAGAGGGACTTGAGCTGAAGCCCGGCACCTATCAGGTTCTCCTCTCAGAAGCGCGCTTTGCAAAGCAACAGCGTGAGGCTGAGGTGCGCCCTGGCGAAGAAACCAGAGTAACCCTGGAGACTGTTCCGACTAAAGGGAGTCTCTCCATCACCATCCTCGACGAAGCTGGCGACCCCGATAGGGCGGCCATCACACTCAATGGGAAGCGGTACCGTGGCAACGGCCCCTGGAGCCTCAAACCGGACTCTTATCGAGTCAGAGTGAAGCATCGGGGTAAGCTCATCATGGACCAGTCTGTTGACGTAGAAGCTGGCTCCGACATCGTTCTCGACGTCCAAACCGCACAGCAATAACCAGTCGTCTGGCAGGCGTAAGTTCGTTGCTATAATCGCATCGCCTTGCTACTCTTGATTCAGGACGAAACAAGAACATAGGACTCAGAGTGGGGTGGCGAACATGGGTGACAAAATCTGTCTGTTTTGCGATGGCACAGGGACCGACCGCTGTTCAGCCTGCGATGGCAAGGGTAAAGTGGGCGGATTCATTGGTTTGGGGGGCAAGCAATGTCCTGTATGTGAAGGGTCCGGGGAGGCGCCTTGCGACCACTGTTCCGGCGGAGGGAAGGAACTCTGAGTTGGCCTGCTGGCGTTTTGACCTACCCGCCTAGTTGGTAAGTTGACATGTAGCTTGATTGTCACTCCAACAACTGCTGCCGCAACTGAAATTGCAGCTATACCCCGTGGCGTGATAGCCGCTGGGGCAGGACGTACCACACTTATTGAACTGATTGCCACAAGAAGGCGCACAGGTCGCCTGATTATCACTCCAACAACTGCTGCCGCAACTGAAATTGCAGCTATAGCCAGTGGCGTGGTAGCCGCTCGGACAGGATGTTCCGCACTTGTTGAACTGAGTACATCCCTGGCAGACGTTGCAGGTCGGTCCCCAGTTGCACTGATTGTTGCAGGTGCGGCCGCGACAGGTCGCGCACCCTTCGGTGCTGACTGCGCCGGGCACGCACTGCCCTTCCCCCTGGCACGGTCCCCAAGTACAGCCAGGGGAGCAACTCTGGAACCCACAGGCACCGCAAACACCAGTTGATCCTGGACTACATTGCCCCTGATTCTGACAGCTCCCCCAGGGAGTCCAATTGCAGTCATTATTGCAATTGCGGGTTCGGTTACCGCAGTTTCCGCAGGCCTCGTTCTGGCTGTCGCCGGGGCTACAGGTACCCTCCCCGACACAACCACTCCAGGAGCCCCAGTTACACTGAGCATCACAACTCCTGCTCTGTTGACCACAGAGTCCGCAATCCTCGTATTGGGTCTCCCCAGGGGCACAGAGTCCTTCCCCTACGCAGTAGCTCCAGTTGCCCCACTGACAATCGAAGAGACAGTTGCGAGTCTGTTTGCCACATTTGCCACAGGCCTTATCTTCCTCGGCCCCGGAGGCACACACGCCCTCGTCCAGGCAGGGTGTCCACTCACCCCACGTACCGTCGGCCGCGCACTTGCGATTGCTCTTGCCACAGAGCCCGCAGTTCTGTTCGTCGATGCCACCGGGCATGCACTCTGTCGTCCCGGAGACGCACTTGAAATCCTGGCACGCTTTTCCAGGAAGGCAGGTGCCGCACTGGGCTCCGCAACCATCGGAGCCGCACTCCTTGCCGTCGCAATCGGGCTCACACTGGCACTCGCCATCGACGCAAGGTCCGAGGCAGTTTTGCTCCTCGCTCCACTCCAGACAGTCGTCGTCATCATGGTCGCCACACTCTACCCGACCCGTGGCGGTACAGTAGGCTTCGCCCTCAACGGGACACTCATCTACACAACCACCCTTGCACTGGTAGTCCATGCATTGAGTCCCTTCTTTGCAAGTGCCGCAACTTCCTGCGCACCCTCTCTGCCAACATGAGATGAGACAACTTGGGGTGATCTAATTACTGTAG
>CAZFVN010000028.1:0-42438 GCA_964522395.1 uncultured Myxococcales bacterium | reverse complement strand
CGACCCGAGCAGGTAATATCGAAGAGTCGCCCCCACCTCGATAAGAGTTAGGGTGTCATCCTGGCCAAGGGAATCCTCTATGGTTGCACTCCCATAGCCGAGAATGCCACCCAGACCAAGTTTGTCGCCCACACGATACTCACCGGTCACCTCTCCCATCGGCAAGGCGAGGTGAATGGGCGATATTGTCAGGGAGAAACTGTGCTGAACGTCTTCTGCCGCCGATGCACCAGCAGGCACCGACAGCGTGTAGAACAATGTAGCCACTACCAGGAGCACTCTCTTCATAATCTGCAACCTCATTGGGTCCGTCACCAGCCAGGATTAGCCTGGGCCAAAGATAGCATGACCCCTCTTCTTTGGGCAACTACCACGCACTTTGCTACATTTCCGGCGAAATGTACCCGTGATATCGTCCTAGCCAGTACGCGACCAGATAGTCGTCCGCCGAATGGATGTGGTATGGATCTGCCGCCTGCTCTTCAGGAATTTCCCGAGGGTCGAAGCGCCAGACATAGTTATCGAAATTGCGTTCCAGCAGCGGTACGGGATCGAAGGTATTGGGCTTCCCGTGACGGTTCAGACAGGCGACCTCCTGGCTGCCCGCGGTCACGGCGTGCTGGGCCCGATGCTGGGGCAACGCCATCATGGAGCAAGCCGAATCCTCGAGGGCGGTGCGGAAGACTTCATCGTCTACTGCAGGATTGGCCAAACCACCGTACATATAGATATAGAGCGAGTGGGTCGACAGATAGAGCGGCTGATCCAGGGTCGGGTCTGCGGGCTTCCACACGCCCACCTCCAGCACATCGGACAAACGCTCCAGCAATCCGGGATCAGTTTCAAAACGCATGAGCGGATAGAGTGCCTGCAGTACCATATCGAAGTGGTCGTAGTTGGTCTGGCAGTTGTCCATGTAAAGCGAAAGCGTCGTCTCAATGGCCTTGATATAGGAACCAAGGTCCACCATCTCAATGTCCGGGCAGTCGTCGGTGGGCCCCTGCCTCATCAGGCAGTTGTAGTAGAAATACTCGAGTTCCTCGTCAGGCACCTCGGCCAGAATGGGCCGCAGCCATCCGGCCACCAGCAGGGCGTTGAATCCTGGAAAGTCGTCCATGGCAGAGTAGTAGAGTCGGCCGTGCTCGGTGACCTTGCCGTCGTGGTCGATGATCTGGAGACCATTGCCCACCAGATGATCAGCAAAGGCCTTGAAGTCGGTGCGCACCACCTCCAGAATCGTCTCGTCATCGAGGTGCTCGAGGGCGACGCTGTATCCAAACGCAATGCCATCCATGGTGTCCTTGCTCACCGCGTGGTTGAAGTACCAACCCTCATACTCGGGGGCCGGTGAAGCTGTCCACGCCGGCGAATCTGCGACGTCGTAGATGTACTCGAAGTCCGGTCGCGCATAGGCGCGACCGTAGAGTCCTGAACTCCCGGTCACGGCGGTCAGGTCATGGAGCCCCTGCACCGCAATTCCGGCATTTTGCTGTGCCACCGGGTCCTTGGTAATGGCGTAACGGAGACTCTGGCTCGCCAGATACATGGCAGTCCAGAGTCCGGTGCTGGGTAGATGATGGAGTTGCACTACCTTCCCCTCATCATCCAAAGTCACCGTCCTCAGGAGCCCATCGGCCAAATGCTGAGTCACCATCAGTTCGTCCAGATATGCTGCCTTCTCAGCCAGCGTCGGACCGTCGTTGCCGGTGGGGCAGGTGGGCCAGGGGAATGGCTCCGCCGCGTCACCTTGGTCGCCACTGTCGAGAGAAACTGTGTCCGGGGCCACCAGCTCTGCGCTTCTCGCATCCGCTCTCGCCTTCATCTCGGTTTCCGTTATATCCGCCGAGGGCGACGTGGTGCCAGAGCAGCCAAGAAACAGGGCACAGCAGAGAGCAAGTGTTCTACTCATAAAGCACCTCCAGGGACACTGGGGCTGTTTCGGGCGTTACCTGAAGTAGCCAGGTGCCCTCGCAGGGCCCCTCTACAATGGTGGCCCCCGCTGGGGAAACAACTTCGGCCGACGCGAGGCCGGCCCCATCCATCAGAACGTTCAAAGGGTGACCGGCAGGCTGGTCTATTGTCGCCGTCAGCCGGAAGCCCGAATCGTGGGGAACCACTACCTCTTCAGTGACCTCTACGGCTCCTCCAAGGAGGTGGCGGGAGGTAGCTGCGATGGTCGGCTCCAACGCCTGACGCCGAACCACAACTACCTTGTCCGTGCGAGGCTCAAGCGAAGCAGAGACAATGCCATCGTGGATCCACTCGCACGAAAGGTCCCATGAGCCCACTGCAAGGTAGCTCTCGGCCGCATCAAAGCCAACGGTGATGAGGTCGAGGCTGATGGTGCGCACAGCCTCCTTGATCTCCTTTCCGGTCATTATCTCTTTGTTGGTCCCCCAGTTGAAAAGCCCCACGACATCCCACACCCGGCCCTCACGTTCCACCGGTAAGTGCCAGACCTCAGGATGGAGTAGTTCAAACATATCAAGCGGTCTCGCTGACCGCGGATAGACGGGGATAATGGGGCGAGCCAGAGCGAGCCAGTCGGGATGCTCATGCATCATCGTGTAAGAATCGCCCAATTTCACGATCCCCCCCATGAGCGCCACCGCGGAAGTCCACGCCCGGGCTTCGTTGAGGGTCAACCCGATGGTCGGCCGGTAAAAGACGAGATCGTGATGGTTGGACCAGAGCCAGTTCAGATAATAGCGGTGCGCGGCAGTGCGCAATGTAATCTTGATACCCTGGTCATCCCCGTCGCCCCAGGTGGGCATGTTGTCAAGGGTCGTCCGACCTCCGTCAGCGGTATCAAAGCAGAGACCCATGGCCGATATGCCGACAAAGAAAGTGTCTGGGCCGATGGCTTCCCGAATAACATCCATGGCGTTGTGGTAGGCCTCGGCGGCGCTCTCCTTTCCCCCGTAGAGTTCGTCGGCAAAGAGCGCGTAGTAGGAGAAGTCCATCTTAATCCACTCATACCCCCACTCCTGGGTCAGCTTGACCATCAAATCATGCAACCATTCGAGAACCTCCGGATTGGCCAGGTCCAAAGTCTCGTCATCCTCGGCCATGAGGAACCCGGCCAGTTCGTTCTTCGGCACCAGCCAGTCGGGATGGTCCTGCGCCAATTGTGAATGGCTCTTGACCCAAAACGGTGCGACCCAGATGCCCGGAATGAGCCCCGCATCTTTCACCTTCTTGGCAAGATAGGCCATGCCATCCATGCCGTCATGGGGCGGGAACCGCTGCTCGTTGGTCTGCCAGTCCCCTTCGACTACCTCCCAGCCATTGTCGAGCAAGAAGTACTTCATGCCCCAGGGCGCGAAGTCCTCGATCATGGCCTCGAGGTTGGCGTAAACAATCTCTTCATTGATATTGGTTCCCAGGCCCCCCTCGCCACCGCCTCCGCCCCAGGAATTCCAGCCAGTAGGAATATCGGTCCATAGCTTCTTCTCATGGTATTGGGCATAGCGACTGGCGTAGCGTTCGAGTCCATCGAAGGGCGTGGGGGCCAGGAAATCAACGTAGAACAACTCACCGTAGACCCGACCCCAACCGTTTTCCACATCATCCCACCCCCGATGAGGATCATAGCGCACAAATCCCTCAAAGCGGGTGAACCCCTTGCGCCCTTCGTCCTCCGGCGCGCCATCGGGCTGGTAATCGTTGGCAATGAGACCAATCCCTCGCTGGAACGACATGAAGCCGGCAGTCACCGAGCGACCGCTACTCGGGTCGTAGATGGCAGTATTCCAATTGGAAACTGCGCCCCGCCCCGCAAACCAGAGGGAGTCCCCCTTGCTGACCCGATAGACTCTGGCAGCAAAGTCAAAATACATGTCGGCACCGTTGTCCACCACCACATGCTGGTAGGGATCCTCGCCGATGAAGAGCGCCCCGCCGTTAGCTGGGTCGGCCACTAGAGGAGATAGCTCTTTAAGCGGTGTGGACTTGAGATTGGCACCACCATAAAGCACGATGCCGGCCAGCAGATAAGTCGCCTCCTCCAATAACGATAGGCCGGTAATCATCGTGCCCTCGCCCGGCAGATCCCGGCGAATAGTAACGGTGGTCCCGCTGCCTAGCGGTGAGGTGTCCCAACACTCTCCTTCCCAGTTTCGGTAGGGCAAGTCGGAAGAACTGTACACTTTGCCATTGGGGGGACCGGGCTTCATGGTCACCCGGCTTTCAGCATTGACCAGGAGTACCTCCCCGTCAGGTTTGAAGACGTCGTAGAGACCTTCATCCAACCGATAGCGAACAACCAGCACGCCGTTGTCCAGAACCAGCACCTCGCCCTCTTGCCACGCCTTGACGCCGGAGCATTCAATCGGGTTGTCCGGACCGGGCAACACCGCACGGTCTTCCGTCGGCCCATCCACGCTGAGATCCTCGACTTCAGCGTCTTTCAAGAGAGTCTCCTGGGCAGTTGCGTCACCCACGGACTCTTTTTGCCCACTCTCGCCACCGCAGGCTGAAATGCCGAGTAGCGCAACACATAGGGCCACCTTCCGAAGCCATCTATACATTCTCACACCTCTCATTTCGACGAGAATAGCAGTTTGTGCCATCTGGCTTCAATGGTTGTAGGTGCATTTCCTTGACGCAAAGCGCCAATTCCCGGATGATTCCCTGGGAGGATGCGCCGATGGATTTCTTTGAACAGCTCGATACTCGTACCGACCTACCCGAAATCGACTATCCCCATGTTCCGCGCGCCAAGGGGCTCGGGGACCGTCTGCTGGCCCGTTACCTCAAGCGCTTTGGCAAGGGACTAGGTCCCATGAAGCCTATTGCCAAGGTAAACGGTGACATGGCGGTCTACGATCTCACTCAGCCGCCCATGGGCTCTGCCGCTGGTTCTCGAGTACTGCGCACCGGCTTGAACTACGTGCTGCTTCGGCGGGAGGCTCGCCCCATCAACATGGTCCTGATGCTCAATTCGGCCTGCAATATGCGCTGTGCGCACTGCTCGGCCCGGGACTACCTCGACTCCAGCCGCAAGCCCCTGGAAACTTCAGAAGTACGCAACCTGGTAGACCAGTTTGTTGAATTGGGTGGGGCCTCGCTGATCTACTCTGGCGGGGAGCCGACCATCCACAAAGATCTCCTGGATCTGGTGGATTACGTACCCAAGGACAAAGCGGTCATATCAATGTTTACCAATGGCTCGCGGCTCGCTGACCTTGCTCCCGAGCTACGCAGCGCCGGTCTCTTTGGCACGCTGGTCAGCATCGATTCGGTCGACCCTGACACCCACGACAAGCTCCGGGGCAGCAAAGGAGCCTTCGCCGGTGCAAAGGCAGGCGTACAGGCGCTCCTCGACCACGACATGCTCGTGGGCATTAGCAGCTATATGACCAAACAAAATCTCTATGATGGCGATTGGCAGCGCACACTGGAACTTGCCATCGAATGGCAGGTGCAGCAGCTCTTCATGTTCGACGCCGTACCTACCGGTGCGATCATGCATCAGAAGCATACCCGCCTCTCTCAAGAGGACCGGGACCGCCTGAAAGAGCTGACTATGGCCCAGAACTCCAATCCCACCGGTCCCGCCGTGATGGGGCAATCCTGGGTCAATTCAGCGGATGGCTTTGGCTGCTTCGCCGGATTCTATCAGGTCTATGTCAACAGCTTCGGCGATGTCTGCCCCTGCGACTTCACCCCCATCACCTTCGGCAACGTCCGGGATGAACCCTTGGAGAAGATCTGGAACCGCCTGCGCAAGAGCGAAGATTGGGGCGAACGCTTCCCCGAATGCCGCATGCAGGATGAGAATTTTCGCAGCCGCTCGGTGGATCTCATTCCCGAATCCATGCCCTGGCCGGTTTCCTACGAAACTCTCCTTGAGCTACGCCGTGAGGCGGGGCTCTCAGACGACGAGTAGACCCTCCTCATGGCCGCTCGCATCGACCGCCGCCCCCCACCTCCTGGTCGCTTCGTCAACGTCAATGGTGTCAATTGGCATGTGGAAGAAGCGGGTACCAAAGGACCTGGCCTGTTGCTCTTCCACGGCTTCCTGGGCAGCTCCGCCGGTTGGCGCCGAGCAATGCCCGACCTGGGTAAGAGATTCCGAGTTGCCGCCGTAGATTTCCCGGGGGCCGGTTACTCCGACCGCCCGCCCAACCTCCCCTACGACCTCCACTGGTTCGCATCACAGGTACCCGCACTGGTCAATGCACTTGGTTTTACACATCCCCTCGTCGGAGGACATTCCTTTGGCGGTTCCGTGGCTATCCACGCCGCGTCGCGCAATCCCCAACTGGCCCGCGGACTGGTGCTCGCCGGACCGTTGGTTTACCGCCAACAACCGCCGCCCGGCCTGCGCTTCGCCAAGCGCTATCCTGGAATCGCCGGACGGTTCTTCGCCAGTTCCTTTGGCCGCAAAGTGATTCCCTTCCTCGTCCGCAACGCTGCCTATGCGCGCAAAGGCACCAAGGTGAGCAAAGGGGTCCAACGCCTGGTCAGCCATCTCGATGCCCCGGGCGGTTGGGAAGCAGCCACCCGCATGGGCCTGTTGGCCGGCGAAACAGCACCAACGGCAATCGAGCTAGGCCGTATCAACCTGCCGGCAATCCTCTTCTGGGGCCGCAAGGACCCTGTCCATCCCGTCGCCCACGCACCCGACGTACAAAAGGACCTGCGCGGCCCCTGCAAAGTCGTCATCCTCGAAGAATCGGCCCACAACTGCCACGAAGAGGAGTGGCTCAAACTGGTGATGGAGACTACCAGTTGGTTTGATGCTCTCGGATTGTGAGAACGAACTACCCCATTGTCTCCAAGGTGGTCAGTGCATTGGCGACGCGGCCCACAGCTCGGCGCCAGGACGCCTGCCGCCGTGGGTACCACTGTGGCTCCAGGCGATGCCCGATGTGGTCCGTCGCTACCGCATTCTAGCGCTTATTGAGACGAGGCCTCCATGTCGGCCAGCATCTGAGCGATTTCCGCGGCAACTGCCGCGGTCTCTTCCCAGTCCACTCGTCCCTCAACTACCCGAGTTCCAGGATGCACCTCCTCCGGGAAGCAAGCCACCGGCAAGATAGCCTCCTCCTCCTTTCCATCCTCTGCCACCACCGCATACCCCTCCTCCACCCGGTCCACCCATCCCGTGGGCTCACAAAGGTCCGCCGACGCCGTTGCACACCCGACCAACACACACGCCAGACCTGTCGCTGCACGCTTCCCCTTCATTTCATACCTCCCGGCACCATCGTCCACCATAGACTGGTGCCCACACCCCTATATCGGGACTTAGCACGCCATCGACCTATTTTAATTCTGCGGGGGTGCTACGCGACCCTCGCGCTTTGCGAACCACGTGAGGTTTCCAACTTACCTCATCGACCGCTGTCGAAGCCAATTGACTGCCTCGGCTGGCTGTTGACTGTACAGCACTTCCAAACGCCCCGCGGTCATCTTGTGGGCCTGAGCGCTGTGTCTGGGCACCGGCAGCATGTGGAGGCCGCAGGCCGACCGCACCGCCGACCCGCTAGACGAAGGTGGCACAGGACCTCTGGGCACCAGATGTGATGTGTCTTGGGGGCGTGCTGCGACGGTTTGGGTGGTGCGTGAAGACGAAAGAGACTCGTCACATCTGAATCACATAGGGGTCCTATGCCTTGCTCGGGGTTGAGATTTTCGAAATCGCCCTGACAAAGGCCGAGCAACCACAGGATGACCGCTGGAGCATTGGGGCCGCATTGGACTGGTGGATGGCCAGCGATGGCAGAAGCTTGCTTCCGCGATGGCACGGTTGGTGCGCAAGAGCGAAAAAGGCTCGTCACATCTAGATAGCTGACCGCCCCTATCCCCGACCACGTTCAATCAGAATCTGCAGCAGTTCGTCTTCCGGCACGACGTAGATTTCGCCGCACATGTGGCAGGTCACTTCCTGTGACCCGGTATCGTCGATTATTTCGGTGATTTCTTCAGTTTCGAGGGCAGCTATGGACTGCAGGACGGCATCCGTGCTGCAACCACATCCAAACGCCAGGGGACGGGAATCGGTTGTCTCGATGTCCTCTAGCCCGAACACATCCCATAGCACCTCACCACCCTCACGAGTCGCAAGCATCTCTCCTACTTTGCCTTCGTGAAAAGCTTCCAGCACCTGCACAAATGACTCGGTACTGCCGGAAGGCATCTTCTGAGCGACTAGCGCCACGGCACGCTGCAATTCGTCACCCTCCATGACAACCACCACCTCAACGCCCGACGGAATCTGCAGGGATTGATTGTAGTAGCGGGCGGTTGCACTGCGTACCTCCGGTGGGTTGGCAGCAACATGGCCAGAGTAGACGACCTTTGAAGGTGTGGAGACGATGACCGTGAGTCCCCCCTTCTTGCCCAGACTCTCCTCGGCCGCGGGTTCGCTGGTCCGATCCAACTCATCCAGCCTCTTCAGCCTGGTGTATCCGCGCACATTACCGGTACCGGTAACCTCGACTTGAAAACCACCCAGCGGACCGTCACAGTTGAGCTGCATCTGCACCGATTCCCCGGGGGAGTCCGAGTCAGCCGACAGCAACGCGCATGCCGCCAAGGCCTCGCCCAGAACAGCCGACGCGGTTCGTCCATTTCCATGTCGCAGACACAAAGTGCGAGCACTCTCGGTCACGTCGACGAAGGTGAATCGTATCTCCTTCGCAAGGCTGATTCCTTTGATAATTGTATCCATGGAATGAGAACTCCGTTGGCGGGTCGTCAGTCGTTCATTTCGTAGGCATCTTCCAGGGCCTTGACCCGGTCCCAGACTCGGCCGAAGCGAGTCTGGTCGACCACTGGCTTGCGGATCATACGCTTGCAAAAGAATCGCTGCAAGCCAGTGGAGCCGGTTTTCGAATACAACTGCAGCGCGAACTTAGAGAAATCCCGCACCATGAAATCAAAGATCTGGTCGGTCACATCATCGTCAATGCCGTGGATACGGCGCCCTTCGAGAATCAATTGCCCATATACGGTGAGGGTGAAGAGTTCACCGAGAATCAGCAGAAAATCGAAGTCTTTCGCCTGCTCCTTGCTGGGACGGGCGGCCATGAGGAGTTGCTTGAAGGTGGCCACCTGACGACGGAATTCCACAACGTTGGGCAAATTCTCTGCCCGGTAAACGGGCTTGTAGTCGTGGAAACGGATCTTGCTGAGCCCCTTGGTGGGACCCTGTGCAAACAGGAACCCATCATGGCGGGGTTCTGTCATTTCCGAGACTGGCGCATACCTGGCCGGCTTAAAATAGAAATTCTTCATGAATTTGATGATGAGGGCCATGTTGACGTGGACCGTGCCTTCCAGCTTCGGCAGCGCCCGAATGTCCCGGGCCGCCATCTCGAAGTACATGTCCTTTTCGAATCCCTTGGCCGCCATAATCTCCCAGAGCAGGTTCACTACCTCTTCGCCCTGGGTAGTGACCTTCATCTTGACCATGGGATCGTAGAGCAGATACCGACGGTCCTCCCCGCTGGCCGTGCGCATATAATCACTGGCACGTAGCGCAAAAGTCTTCATGGCCAGGAGCCGACACCAGGCATCAACGAAGAACTGCTGAATATGGGGAAAATCGGTGACCGTGTGGTCGAAGAGTCGACGTTTCGAGGCGTGGTTGATGGTTTCGTAGAAAGCGTGGGTACATATCCCGATGGAGGCCCAACCCAGATTGTACTTGCCCACATTCACGGTGTTGAGCGAAGTGTCCCAGGCCTCCCGCCCGCGGCATAGAATCTCCGCATCGGTAATGGGGTAGTCGTGAAGCGTGTACTCGGCAACGTAGTTCTGTGAGTTGACCACGTTCCTCACGCACTCATACTTCTCATGTTCTGGGTCGACCACGAAGAACACATAGTCATCGGTACCCGCAATCTTGCCGAAGGTCGAGACCAGGGCAGCTTCGTTAGCGTTGCCAATGTAGTACTTGCTGCCCCGCGCCAGAAAGGTTCCATCATCCTGCTGGTGAAGAGCCACTTCGGTGGAGTAGATATCCGCTCCATGCTCCTTTTCGGAGAGCCCGAATGCGAAGATCCGGCCCTCTTTCAGATACTTGCCGGTCTGTTGTTTGACTGCTTCGTTCTCCCCCATCCAGATGGGACCCAACCCCAGGATGGTCACCTGCCAGGTATACCAGTAGGCCAATCCGTAGAAGCCCAGAATCTCGTTGAACTCGGTATTTCGCCAGGTATCCCAGCGTGAGTGCTCGCCGCCATACTCCGGCGGCGTCAGCAGGTCATGGAAGATCCCCTCCTGGCCGATGAACTCGATGAAGTCCGAGTACCATTCCCGTTCGTGGTCGGCCTCCTTCAGCCGCACCTTGCCTCGATTCTCAAACCACGCAATGGTCTTCTCCATGATCTCCCGGGACCTTGCGTCGGCATAATCGCGTACACCCTTCTTAGGATTAAGAATGTCCATTTCTAACCTCCCCCCCATGTCTACTGCGGGCAGTCTAACAACCCCATAGCCAGCGGTACAGCCCTTTTCTCTTCCCTTTGACCACCGAATTGGCGATAATTCCGAATGGATCTCAGCCGGAGGATTTCGTGGCGTACCGCCTTACATGGAGCCTGCTCATCTCTCTGTCGCTCCTGCTAGCCTGCAGTTCTACAACCACTGAAGAACCAGTTACTCCGTGGAACAGTGAGAAGTGTGTGCCGGGCACGTTGCGCGGATGTGTGTGCGGCGACGAAGCAGGTGTAGAGTCCTGCGATTTCAACGGCCTCTGGGGCGATTGCGATTGCTCAGGTGACATCGTCATCGAACCCGATGCCATATTGGCTGGCGATGCTAAAAGTGTAACACCATCAAATGCCAATCTACCGGCCACAGTCTCTCCTGTAGCCGGGGTAGGAAGACTCAAATCAGAGAACTATGAACTCCAGGTTATCATCGGCCCGACATCACCAGTTTCCTCCGCCCAGAGTGAGAACTATGGCGTGCAACTGGGTCCGATTGGTTTCCGGAGCGAGTAAGAGGTAGACATGCGAAGATTACTGATTGCAACACTCCTTCTCTTTCCAGTCCTGGCCCATGCCGAAGCGCCAAGCTTCTTACCAGTTCAGGGCTTTCTGACTGCGAAAGGAGGCGACGCGGTGGACGGGGAAGTGGACGTGCGCTTCACCATCTACACCGGGCCGCAGGGGGGCATCCAGCTTTGGCAGGAGAACCAGAAAGTCACTGCGGATAACGGCATCTTTCACGTGCTGCTGGGCATGGCGGAACCTCTCGATCTGGCCATTTTCGGAGACTACGAGGGTCTCTGGCTAGGTATCAAGATCGGGGAAGACACGGAAATGCAGCGGGTCTTCCTCGGGTCGGTGCCTTACTCGGGCTACGCTGAACATTGCGGCACTGTTCCAACCCACGAACACGACGTCCTGGACATCAAGAACGCCGCGAAGGCTGGCCAACTCTGCCCCGCCGGTTCCATCGCCACAGGCATCGATGCCAACGGCAATCTGATCTGTGCGGAACCCGGCACCCAGTCAGGAGGCTACGCCTTGAGTGGCCAGTGGTGCCCAGCGAACCACCTTGTTTCAGGGATCGATACAAACGGTTACCCCGTCTGCGTGCCAGCCAACCAGGGAGGCAACTTCGCCCTGGCTGGACAGTCCTGTTACAACAACGAAGTGGTCACCGGAATCGATGCCGGCGGTGGCCTCCAGTGTGATCCTGCGGGCGGTAGTGGGGGCATCTCGGGAAGTGGATACTCCAAGCGACTGGCAGTATGGAAGTCCTCCGACGAACTGGACGACTCCATCGTCACTGAGTCCTCAGGCAAGATAGGCATCAACAACACCAGCCCCTCGCAAACCCTGGACGTCAAGGGCAACCTCAAGGTGAGCGGCGAGATCCATTGGGGCGGCAGCAAGTTCACGTCTAGTTCCTGCCTCGTGGTGGGAGGTACTTCTTGTGGCTCCGCCTGCTCCTCCCACGGCATGAGTTGCTCCAAAGCCTTTGCCATCGACAAGGAGTCTACCAGTACCTCTTGCAGTCAGTCTGGATTCAAGTTTTGTTGCTGCAAGGACTGAGTCGCGGGGCCCTTTGGGCTTTCCGCCTCCTCGCTTTCGCGGCCACCAGCCAGAGGTCTCGCAAGGAACTGGCCGAACTTGCAGACGAAAAGCTCTTCGTCACGTACGTGGACGGCGATCCTGTCGCCTTCGAGGTCCTTTTCGACCGCTACGGTCCTGCCATGCTCGCCTATTTGCAACGACAGATCTTTCGTCGCGACGAGGCCAATGATGTCCTCCAGGATATCTTCCTGCAACTTCACCGCTGCCGGAAGGACTACGATCCGTCGAGGACCTTTCGGCCTTGGCTTTACACTATCGCAGTGAATATCTTGCGAGAACACTTCCGGCGAATCGGAAGAAGACGGGAGGTTCTCCAGGATGAGGCCGAATCAATCCCTTCGACGGAATCCTCCCCGGAGGCAGCCGCCACGTCCCAGCAGGTGCGTAATGCCGTTTCAACCCTGCCGCCAGACCAACGGGAGGCCGTTTCACTCCACTGGTTTGAGGGATTCACCTTCCCTGAGATTGCAACCATGGTGGGGGCCAGCGTGAGCGCCGTCAAGGTACGTGCACACCGCGGCTACCGCTCTCTGGAGGAGGTGCTGGCTTGAGCCAAGGTAACCATTCTTGCTTTTCCACCATACATGGAGTTGAGAGCCCGTGGGGCCCTGATGGCCCCGGACTCCCAGGTGAAGTGTTGTGGAGAGCAAAATGACGGTTGACGATAACAGCGGGGCTCCCGCCACCGGGCTTTCACCTGAGCCCTCATCTGCATTGGCCCTTAAACTCACCCCGCAGAGGGGGGAGACGGGAAAGATCGACGAGCAGACGCGTGCCCTCATTTTTGAACAGATTCAGAACCCTCGCCTCTTGGACCGAATCCGCAGCCAGCCGACAAACGCGCAACACAGTATGGCTCTGAGACTTTCGATGGTAATTGCTCTGGCGATCTTAGTAGCATTGCGTCGGCCTGATATCCTGGAGTATTCGATTATCCGGATGACAATTGCCGCGTCGCTGCTGGTCTTCGCAGGAATCGCTGCGCTCCGTTTTGCCCAACGTCCGCTCCACCTGCCCGAGGCCTCGAATCGCCGCCGATTAGCCACGCTGCTCCTGGTTGTCGCAGCACCCCTGGTCCTCGCATTGCTACCCGATGCCCACACCCATGACTTCCTCCATTTCCATTCCTCAAAAGCAATGTGGATGTTGGCCGGGAGTTGCTTCCTCTTTGGCATCGCCACCGGTGCCCCGCTGCTCGTCTTCACGTTGGCGATCTCTCCTACCGGTCTGCGAGACCGGCGGAAGTTCCTGATGGCGGGGCTGAGTGCCGTCATCCTGGGCAACTTCACGCTCCAACTACACTGCCCGATCACTGACCCACTCCACCTTCTTCTGGGCCACGCAGGCGTCCTTCTTCCCTTCGCTCTCCTCGGCTTCATGCGCCGCACAAAAGTCATTCGTTGATCTCTTCTGGGCCAGGCCGGTGGTCTACTTCCCTTCGCTCTCCTCGGCTTCATGCGCCGCTCGGAAGTCATTCGTCGATTATTTTGTAACCGTTTTTGACGCCTCGACATACCTCCCTCCAAGTTGGCCGTGGAGGCCAAGGGAATCGGACAATTGAAGTCTCGCAGATAGCCACTCGGCGAGCGTCACAACTGGAGGTAACAGCATGATACGTAACGCACTCACAATTTCCTTTATGGTCTTGGCCATGGTGGCCTGCAGCGATGACGGCGAGGACGACGACAATAGTGTCGACATGATCTCTGAAGACATGATGGTCGAGGAGGACGTGATGGTCGAGGAGGACGTGATGGTCGAGGAGGACATGATGTCCGAAGAGGACATGATGGTTGCTGCCACGACCTTCACGGTCACGGTAGAGAATGTCAGCACCGTCTACCCCTACCTTAAATCGGGGATGTTCAACACTCCTGAAGGGGCCGATGAGCCTGGTCCACTGCTGCCGGGCGGTGTCTACTCCTTCGACTTCACCGCGGGGCCTGGCATGAAGGTCAGCTTCGCTACGATGTTCGTCCAATCCAACGACCTCTTCTACGGTCCCGGGATTGAAGGTATCGCACTCTACGATGAAGATGGCCCCGTCAGTGGGGACATTACCGACCAGATCAAGTTCTGGGATGCGGGTACCGAGGTTAACGAAGCTCCCGCCGTCGGTATGCACCAGCCACTGCGCCAGATGGGGGCAAACACGGGTGACGACGAGGGCGGCCCTGTACAACTGGTGATGGATGTTGGCGATGGGTTCACCTATCCGGATGTGGCGGACGTTATCGCCGTCTCCCTGATACCCGGGGACGATCACTCCTTCCAACTCCGCATCGAAAACGTCTCAACCGGAGAGGCGATTATGCCGGCTGAAGGCGACGCTTCAGCCGCGCCACTGGCCCCCGGTGTCTGGGCGGTTCACGGTGGCGACTCTCCCTTCTTCACCGCTGACGAAGCGGATTGGGGCTGGGGCCTTGAGGCCTTGGCCGAGGATGGTGACGCCAGCGGGCTTGCGGGAGAGCTTGCCGATCGAACCGGCTTGACTTCCCCCATCGCACCCGGGGTTTACGCGGTCCACATGGATGGCACGCCCCTCTTTGAAGATGGCGAGACCGACTACGGGCTGGGGCTCGAAGACCTGGCTGAAGATGGCAACCCTGCCGTGCTGGCCAGTGCCCTGGGTGACAACGAAATGCTCATAACTTCCGGTGCCTTTGCGGTGCCCGTTGGCGGCGCTGACCCGGCTCCGGCGTTTCCCGGTGAAGCTTACCAATTCACCTTCGACGCCAAACCGGGCGCCAGGCTCTCCCTGGCCACTATGCTGGTCCAGTCTAACGACCTCTTTTACGCCCCGGCTGAAGACGGCTTCGCCCTCTTCGACGATGATGACATGGCAATGGGAGGAGACCTGACTTCCTCCTTCATGCTGTGGGATGCCGGTACTGAGGTCAATCAGGAGCCGGGCGTCGGCGGTGACCAGGCTCCTCGTCAGCCTGGTGCCGACACTGGCATGGAAGAAATGGGCAACGTAGAGGTCGTCGATGATGGCTACGCCTACCCGGCCGTTGGTGACGTCGTCATGGTCACAATCGCCGTGCAGTGAGCTTCCCACACCCTTCCTGGAGGCACCTTCTTCCTGACGGTCGTGAGTCCTTTTCGCGGTTCTCTCCCTCGCGAGGGTTGCACGCGCAGGAAACCCTACTACCTTGTCCTCGCTGACAGGTTGTTTGCATAGGAGGACAAGCGATGGGCAAATCCAGCACCTACAAGTTCCAGACAGAAGCTCGACAGCTTCTCGACCTGATGGTCAATTCCGTTTACTCGAACAAGGAAATCTTCCTCAGGGAGCTTATTTCCAATTCTTCCGATGCCATCGACAAGCTCCGCTTCGAGGCTCTGGGCAACAAGGATCTCGAAGCGTTTCTCGATGACCCACACATTCGCATAGAGCGCGATTCGGAGGCACGTACGATCACGGTTTCCGATACCGGTGTTGGGATGAACCGCGACGAATTGCGGAAGTTCATCGGCGTAATTGCGCGCTCCGGAACCAAGGAATTCGTCAGTCTCGTCAACGAGGCGAAGAAATCAGATCTGCCGCCCGAGCTCATCGGCCAGTTTGGCGTTGGTTTCTACTCCACCTTCATGGTCGCCGACAAAGTGACCTTGCTGACCCGACGCGCCGGGGACGAGCAGGCATGGCGGTGGGAATCTACCGGTGATGGCACCTACTCGGTCGCCGAAGCAGAAAGGGACCGTCCCGGCACCACCGTGGTCTGCCATTTGAAAGATGCCGACGACGATGCGGGGCTCGGCAACTTTGCGGATGAGTGGACCGTACGAGGGATCGTCAAGAAGTACTCCGATTTCGTCGGCCATCCCATTCGCATGGCCGTTGAGAAGCCAGACTACCCCCTGGGTGAAGACGGCAAGCCCGATTACAGCAAAGAAGCTGGCAAGAAGGTGGAAGACGAAGTCCTCAACTCTATGAAGGCTATTTGGACGCGCCCCGAGAGCGACGTCACGGACGAGGAATACAACGAGTTCTATCGGCATCTCTCCAAGGGGTGGGGCGATGCCATGACCCGAGTTGTGACACGGGCAGAGGGAATGACCGAATTCCGGATGCTGCTCTATATCCCGGAGAAGGCCCCCTTTGACCTCTACATTCACGATGCGCCCCACGGCATCAGCCTCTACATCCGTCGGGTCTTCATTATGAACGACTGCAAAGATCTGCTGCCGCGCTTCCTACGATTCATCAAGGGTGTCGTGGATTCAGAAGATCTCCCCCTGAACATCTCCCGGGAGATCCTGCAGCAGGACGGCAACATCCGGACCATCAAGAAGCACCTGGTACGCAAAGTGTTTTCAACCCTCAAGGAGATGAAGGAGAAGGAGGCCGAGAAGTACGGCACTTTCTGGAATGAGTTCGGCAAAGTCCTCAAGGAAGGTCTCTTTGAAGACCCCCTGCAGCAGGACAAGATTCTCCCCCTCTCGCTCTTCGACTCCACGAATTCCACCACCGAGCCCACTGACCTCGATGGCTATATCGAACGCATGAAGGACGGCCAGGACGCCATCTACTTCCTCACCGGTAAGTCCCGAGACGCGGTGGAAGCCTCACCACATTTGGAAGCATTCAAGAAGAAGGGGTATGAAGTTCTTCTCCTCTCTGATTCGGTGGACGAAGTCTGGGTACAGTCCGTCCAGACACACAAAGAGAAGAGATTCCAGTCGGCTGCCAAGGGCACCGTTGAGTTGGGCACCGAGGAGGAACGTAAGGAGGAGGAGGAGAGCCTCAAGGAGAAGGAGGATTCATTTAAGGACCTCATGTCTCTGCTCCAGAAGAAACTGGACGATCACGTCAAGGAAGTCCGTCTCTCCACCCGACTCACCGATTCCCCCGCCTGTCTGGTCGGCGATGCCGAGGACCTCTCACCGCAACTTGAAGCAATGCTTCGTGCCTCCGGTCAAGAGATGCCCGATGTAAAGCGCATCCTCGAACTCAATGCTGAGCACGCCATCCTGCAGAAGCTGCAGTCCATCTTCGATCTCAATCAGGAAGACGACCGGCTCAGTCGCTACGCTCAGGTCCTCTTCGGTCAGGCGGTATTGGCCGAAGGCCGCACGCCTCCAGACCCGGCCAGCTTCAGCCAGCACCTGACCGAGGTGATGATTGACGCAGTGAAGTAAGACCGCCAGAACCGCAGGCAATCTGCCACTGACCATCCGCCACTTGACGGTCACCGCACACAAGCCTAGACTGGCGCAGCCTCCGGGCATGTGAGGAGCGGATGCGAGATCAATTCCAGCGCGACATCAATTACTTGCGACTATCGGTGACGGACCGCTGCAACCTGCGATGTGTCTATTGTCGCCCACCGGAGGGATTGGACCTCTCCAATACCCGCCCGATTCTCGCCATTGAGGAACTCTACCTGATTACGCAAGTAGCAGTCACAGAATTGGGTATACCCAAGATCCGACTGACCGGCGGCGAGCCGCTCTATCGGCGTGGCATTGTTGACTTGGTACGTCTTATCGGCCCTCTGCCCGGACTCGAGGATTTCGCCATGACATCCAACGCAGTGATGTTGCCTCGCTTCGCCGCCGAGCTCAAAGAAGCTGGCCTCCATCGGGTCAACATCAGCCTCGATTCAATGGATCCGGAGCGCTTTCGCAAGGTCACCCGCAATGGGCGCTTGGAGCAGGTGCTCAAGGGTATTGATGCCGCGTTGGATGCTGGCCTGTTGCCGGTGAAACTCAACTGCGTCATCGACGAATCGCCCGATGAACCGGACGCGATTTCGGTGCAGGAGTATGCCGACAAGAAGGGCATCGAAGTTCGCTTCATCCGGCGCATGGACATGGCGAAAGGGGAGTTCTGGCAGGTCAAGGGTGGAAGCGGCGGCAATTGCGCTGAGTGCGGCCGACTGCGCGTCACGAGCACTGGAGAAGTACTGCCCTGTCTCTTCTCCGACATGGCCTTCGATGTGCGGGAGATGGGCATCCGTGAGGCGCTGGAAGCTGCCGTCGGCAACAAACCCAAATCGGGCAAGACCAGCACCAGGAATCGTTTCTACACGGTGGGAGGATAGCCATGAGCAAGCTAAGCCACGTCGACAACGAAGGGCGCGCCCGCATGGTGGATGTGGGTGAAAAGCCGAACCAGACCCGCACCGCCGTCGCCAGCGGGTTCATCGTTTTGCAGCCCGATACCGTCGCCCAGGTCAGGGACAACGAGAATAAGAAAGGCGACGTCCTCACCGTCGCTGAGATCGCGGGTATCCAGGCGGCCAAAGGCACGTCCGACCTGATTCCTCTTTGTCATCCCCTCCAACTCACCAAAGTGAAGGTCCACGCCGAACTCATGGACGACGGCGTCAAGCTCACCTCCACCGTCCGCTGCATTGGCCAGACAGGCGTAGAAATGGAGGCCCTCACGGCAACCTCCGTTGCCCTGTTGACCATCTACGACATGTGCAAAGCGGTCGACAAACAGATGGTCATCCGCAGCATCCAACTCCTCAATAAAACGAAGGTCTAATTCGGCTCGGGTGGTGCGGGTCGTGGTGCATCGGCCCGGGTGGTGCGGATCGTGGTGCATCGGCTCGGGTGGTGCGGTCGGCTCGGGGTCTGACCCCCTTGTGGTTGTGGTGTGGTGTGTGTGTTGTGCGCTCGGTCGGCGACTATGAAAACAGGTTCCATCAAAGTCAGTAATCTAATCAGGAGCGCAACCTCCCAGGAAGCAATTCATCCCCTCGTCGCACTCCCCACAAGAACCGCCGCATCCGTCGTCTCCACAACCATCCTCTAGACAGTGAGGAGTGCAGCATTCTCCGTCGAAGCATACCTGGCCCCACCAGCAGCACGTGTCTCCGCACAACACTCGCCCTCCCTGGCAAAGGCACCACCACTCATCCTCATTCATCCAGTCGCATTGAAAGTTGTTCGGGCACTCGCCATAATCTTCTCCGGTACATGCGTCGAATCCACATTCACTAGCCCCCTGAAAGGGTGTGCAGCAAGTGCCATTAACGCCGCACGACTCGCCGTATTCGCAACACTTGTCCCCGCACTCCTCTACGCAAAGACACTCCCCCATTGTATCGAGCCAGTATCCCTCTTCCGGGCACGGGCAATCCACGCAGTCGTCGCAATATGAACCGTCGACGCAGTCTTCGCCCCAAGCGCAACATTGCTCCCCGCATTCCATAAAGCAAACGCAGTTGCCCGCCTCACAATCGTAACCGCTAGGGCACTCGCCACAGCTTCCGCCACATCCATCATCCCCGCACACGAGCCCGGCGCAATCCGGTTCACATTCGATACAATCCCCACCGAGGCATGCGGTTCCATCTGGACAAGACCCGCAACTTCCTCCACAGCTATCAGCGCCACAGATCACTCCCTCACACGTCGGCTTGCAGACGCAGGCACCGTCGCTGCACACCTGCATAGCCGGGCATTCCCCACAAGATCCACCACAACCGTCATCACCACATTCCATCTGATTGCAATTGGGCTTGCATTGCTCCCAGCATTTCCCTGCGTGGCACCACGGACTTTCTGCCTCGCAGTCTCCGCAATCTCCTCCACACATTCCTTCCCCACATTCTGTAGTGGCGCATTCGGTTGAGCAGTCTGTGCATGACTGGTCCACGCAATCCAGGCCAGACTGGCACGGGCAGTCACCGGGACAAGATCCGCAGTTCTCTCCAGGTTCGCAAAGCTGGTTGCCGCAACTTGTTTCCAAGCAGGACCCACACTCGATGCACCGCGCCACACAATCTAGGTCCCACTTCCAGTTGCACCCTGGGTCCTGGTCAATCACACATTCTTCACAATCGCAGCTCTTGCAGCCCCAACTCGGGAAGTCGGTTGGGATGCAACCTGCCCCTATTAGAGGACCAAGGCAAACGCCCCAGATGCACTCTTCCTCTATTGCACACTCACCGCAGGTTCCGCCGCAGCCATTATCGCCACAGCTCTTGCCGTCGCACTGTAGTTCGCAGCATGTATTCTTCCCGCAAATGCTACCATCCTGGCAACCACAATCTGCCTGGCAGTTGCCGCAAGATTCGTACCCAGTGCATTCACCATCTCCGCAGTTGTCCATGGCCGCACAGCCGCCGCACAGGCTGATGCAGTGGTTCACGCAGACGACGTCCCAGCTAGAGTCGCAACAGAACTCGTCGTTGGCGCACACGCAATCCTGGCAACCACAGTCATCGCAGCCCGGCTCTCCACCAACTTCACAGCCAGCCCCTTCGTGGCAAAGCCCGGCCACGCAGTAGCCCTGGCATTCGCCACAGCTATTGCCTAGACCATCGTCTCCGCACTGTATACCCGCGCAGGTAGCGGGCAGGCACCCCCCCATTTGGCAAATATCTCCAGGCGGGCAATCTCCACACGAATCTTCACACCCATCGTCGCCACACTGCTTGCCAGCGCAATCGGGGACGCAAGATACCTCTACACATTGTCCAGCATCGCAAAGGAAGCCATCGTCACATTCTCCGCAACTCCCTTCACACCCATCGTCGCCACAATCTTTGCCGATGCAATCGGAAGCACACGGGAGGTCATTGGATTCCAAGTCATCGGTGGTGGTATCGGCCGATTCCACGTCTTCGGTGAGGGCATCTGGCTGCTCCTGGTCAAGAGAGAAGACATCGGCCGATTCCACGTCTTCGGTGAGGGCATCTGGCTGCTCCTGGTCAAGAGAGAAGACATCGTCCAGTTCCACGTCTTCGGTGACGGCATCCGGTTGCTCCTGGTCCAGAGAGGGGATATCGGCAAGTTCCAGGTCCGCATCTGCAATGGCGTCGACACGGGCATCGGCGATTAGATCGGACGAATCGTCGGAATTTGCGGGCGCGTCGGGGAGCTCCACCACATCGCCATCCGGGGCGGGCAGAAGATCGGTAGCGGTACGTATCTCTCCCCTAACGTCAGTAGTGGTGGCGTTGGCAACGTCGGTCACATTTGCCACGGGTGAGCAGGAAGCGGCAAGCGATGGCAACACCAACGCAAGAAACAGATGTCGAAATGCCATTCTCTACCTCCAACAAAAGCTGACGGCACACAGCGCTATGCTCCCGTGAACATAAGGCTCAAGCCCCATTTGAACATGCATATACGTTAGGACAATGGGGATGCGGGTGTAAACGAGAAACCGGAATGGACCGCAGTATTACGAAGTCTGCGCGCTGTGCGCAGTGCCGGCGCGCACGCCTGTGCTTGGTACAATCGAGCCCCCCCCGGGGCCGCAAAGAAGTCCACGGGCACGGGCTCACTACCCCCCCCGGGGCCGCAAAGAAGTCCACGGGCACGGGCTCACTCTCCCCTATCCTCTATCTTCTTCGTTCGAACGAATCCCAAATCACAGTCACTCGGGAGTCAGACCTTATCGGACTCATGCTAGACCTTGTCCGCCACCGACCCGGTAATCGCAGGTCCGAGCTTTGCTCGAGATGGTCTTCCGAACCACGAGAGCACTGCGTCGCCCAACCGTGCAGGGCTGGTTCTGGTATTGTGCTAGAAGAGGAAACGACGCTCACAGCAAACTCCCTGCGTCGCCCAACCGTGCAGGGCTGGTTCTGGTATTGTGCTAGAAGAGGGAAGCGACGCTCAAAGCAAAGTCCCTTCATGTCCTGTAGCCGGCTTCGTGAGGGTCTCGTCGCCGTCGGGATAGGCTGCACCGTTTAGAGTTTGGTAATCGAGTCGGATACGGCCGTTGCCGCCGTTGCCGCCAATGGCGCTGCCGTAAGGCGAAGAGCCATCGGAGTTGCTCTTGCCGCCGATACCGCCCGGTGCCAGGACGTTGTCCTGGACCACCACTACAGTTGGCGCAGCCAGGTAGATCGTACCACCCGATCCAGCTCCCCCACCGCCTACTTCCCCGCCGGTACCCGCGACGGCCGTACCACCGTCGTTGCCTGCTGAGGAGACGCTCCCCGAAAGGTCGATGGTCTCACCCGCAAAGAGGGCCACGAGCCCTCCCCCTTTGCCTCCTGCGCCTGTGATGTTGGCCCCGGAACTGCCATCACCCTCGGCGTCTGGAGAACCAGCCCCGCCGCCGCTACCCAGGTGCCATTTGGACAGGGCGGAGTCACCGTAAACATCGCCGCCATCACAAACTTCAGGACCAAAGTAATCCGTGCCGGCTGATCCCGCAGTGCCGTAACCTCCGCCACCGCCAGAATCGCCGTGATCGCCCCGGGTGGGATAGGCACCGCCACCGCCACCGTTGGCCGAAGTTACGCCTGGTTTCCCGGGTCCGTTATAGGAGTTGCCCTGGTAGGGAGAGGAACCGTTGCCTGCAACCCCCGGGCCGCCAGCAAAGCCGAGTCCAGTCGCCGAAACGGTCCCACCTGCCTCGACGATACAAGCCGTCTTGCAGCGCAAGACAACCGCTCCACCCGGGCTACCGGGAACAAACGGCTGAGCGGTGACGGTACCCCCGGACTTCACCAACAGTGACTCATAGTGCTTGACCCGCTGGACGAGAATCTCGGACTCTGCAGGGTCCACGCCAAAAGCCAGTGGGGGAACAAATGCGACTGTTGCCGGCGATCCGGGAACCACAGATGTAACGTAGATGAACTGGTGCACTCCCGCCCCCACCTTCTGCTCCTTCCAAACGAGCAATTCGTCCCCTTCCAGCAGTGCGTCCCCCACTCCGGACAACTGCACGCTCTCGGCTCCAGCCTCAGCGGAACTCGCCAGGCCATAGCGATGCTCGTCAACGTGAAGCGTACCGTTGACGACTTCGTTGCCGTCCCGGCCCGTCCCGCCCAGAGGTCCTTCTACTTTGGCAGGGTCGAGGGGCCAGCCGTCCCAGACATCTTTCAGACCGTCGCCATCGTCATCATCGTCGAAGCAATCGACGTCTCCGTCATTGTCAGTATCCGGGAACGACTCGTCCACCACGTCGTTGCAGTTATCGTCTACCCCGTTGCAGACCTCCTGCGCTCCGGGGTAGATATCCTTCTCTTCATCGTTGCAATCTCCGCCGCAGGTCGTTGTGCCATCCTCGTCCACGTCGAAGTCCTCATCCACGTCACCATCACAGTCGTTATCGAGGCCGTCGCAGACCTCCCCTTCCCAACCTGCCATGGGATCACATTCCTGGGGGGCCCCATCTTCGCAGTTGGCCACGCTCTTCTCGCATTGCCCCAAGCCACAAGTTGTTACCCCAAGGCCATCGTCGATTTCACCGTTGCAGTTGTTGTCTATTCCGTTGCAGCTTTCCTCTTCCATGCCGCCCAGTGGGTTGCACACCTGGGGCACACCGTCAATACAATTGGCCACCGTCTTCTCGCACTGCCCAAGGCCGCAACTGGTGGTACCCAAACCATCGTCGACGTTGCCGTCACAGTTGTTATCGAGGCCGTCGCAACTCTCCACCTGCCAGCCGGCCGTAGCGTCGCACTCCTGGGGAGCGCCATTGGCACAGTTGGCCACCGTCTTCTCACACTGGCCCAGGCCGCAGGTCGTGGTACCCAGCCCTTCGTCAGTCTTACCATCGCAGTCGTTGTCGATACCGTCACATATCTCGGGCTCGGCTCCCGCAAACGGATTGCACTCCTGGGGTTCCCCGTCGACGCAGTTGGCAACGGTCTTCAAACATAACCCCAGGCCGCAACTGGTGGTGCCCAGACCGTTGTCAACCAGACCATTACAATCGTTGTCCAGGCCATCGCAGACCTCGACGGAAACGCCCTGAAAAGGATTGCACGAGGTCGGTTTGCCATCTTCGCACGCGGCCGCATCATGTTGGCACTCGCCAAGACCGCAGGTCACGAAACCGGTCTCCTCGTCCACCTTTCCATCGCAGTCGTTGTCGATCCCATCGCAACTTTCGGGCTGGGTGCCGGCAAAGGGGTCGCACTCCTGCTCGACACCTCCGACACAGGAAGCGAGCACATGGAAACATGCTCCTTGGCCACATACCAGCGTCGGCAATCCCTGGTCGAGCTTGCCGTCGCAGTCGTTGTCGAGGCCGTCACAAACCTCCGGCCCAGCCCCTTCCAGCGGGTCACAGTCGACCTCATCCCCATCCTGGCAGAAGGGGACGACCTGGGCGCACACCCCCAGCCCACAACTCTTCCAACCCAGGTCCTCGTCAACCAGACCGTCACAGTCATTGTCGAGCCCGTCACAAAACTCTATTACTGCGCCGGCGGTGGGATCACACATTGCAACCTTGCCGTCGACGCAGGCCTCTTCCTCGTGAGCGCAGGCCCCTTTGCCACAAGCGACGGTCCCCAACCCATCGTCAACATTGCCGTTGCAGTCATTATCTAACGCATCGCAGGTTTCGGCCTG
Source organism: uncultured Myxococcales bacterium (assembly GCA_964522395.1). Lineage (GTDB taxonomy): Bacteria > Myxococcota_A > UBA9042 > CAIXZC01 > CAIXZC01 > CALGBT01. The sequence goes on along the minus strand of CAZFVN010000028.1, from coordinate 18,094 downwards.
TCCGGGGTACACCAGAGGATTCATGGGGGCGCAATCGTCACCGTCGAGGGAGCCGTCGTTGTCGTCATCTTCATCAACACAATCGTGCCAGCCATCGCTATCCGTATCGGGGAAACCTTCGTCCACAATGAAGTTGCAATTGTTATCCTTGCCGTCGCAGATCTCCTCTGCATCCGGGTTGATGGCCTTGTCCAAGGGTGCGCAGTCGAGGGTATCGGGAACCTGGTCATTGTCGTCGTCGGCATCGCAGGCATCACCGAAATTGTCAAAATCAGTGTCGAGCTGGCCGGGATTAAACTCCTCCGGGCAGTTGTCAGGGCCATCGGCGATGCCGTCCCCGTCCTTATCGTTCTCCATACAATCGGCAATGCCGTCCTTGTCCGTATCCTCGAAGCCCTCGTCGATCTGGCCATTGCAGTTATTGTCCTCGCCGTCGCACTGCTCGGCCTTGGCCTCGGGACCATCGCACAGCGGGTTGCCGTCCACGCACAGCGATATCCCCGGGCAGGTGCCAAACTGGTTCTGATTCAAGCAATCAGCTCCGGCGGTATCCTCGTCCACAACGCCATCGCAATCGTCATCCAGCTTGTTGCACTCCTCGACCCCGGGCTCAAATGCGTCACAAGGCGACAGACCCTCGGCGGTGCAGACTCGCTGGCCGGTGCAGGTACCCCACTCGTTCTCCACGTAACAGGTGGTCGCAGCACCATCGTCTACAAACCACTGGTTGCACTGGCACTCGCCCTCGTCCAGGACGCACTGAAGACTCGTCGCCCCACCGGCTTCTTCTGATTCTTCGCAGACATAACCCACTGGGCAGTCTTCGTCTGCCGCACACTCCGCGGCACAGAAACTACCGTCACCACCGTAGCTGACGCAGGCCTGCCCTGCATTCAGCCCGTTGGTCATGCAGTCTGCGTTGACGGCACAGGGGCGACAGAGGCTCACCCACGGGAGCGCACACAAATAGACTTCATCTGGGAGGCTGGGCTCGTGGAGCACACACTGCCAATCGAGGGGACACTCTTCGAGGCAGGGCATGGTACAGCGCTTGCCGTCAGGAGTCTGGATACAGAACCCCGATTCGCAATCCGCTCCGATCTTGCAGGAGGCGTAGACGACGGCCTCCGGTGCCCACGGGTCGACATCTACGAAGAGGTCCCAGATTTCCCCCTGCTGGTCTGCCCAGACGTCCAAACTCAAGACTTCGTCCGTAACCGTCAGATCCAATACAGTAATATCAGCAGGTGCCGATTCGACGTCGAGTGGAACCTCAATAGTCGACGGTCTGCCACTCGAGCAAGATGTCACAAGAAGAGCGATCGATACTAGACACTGAAAGACTCGCATATTTTCCCCCATCTGAGCACCTTTGACTCTACTGCACCGCTCCACCCAACGCAACGACCGCTACCTGAGATCAACCAACCGTCAGTAGCTGTGGTAATCGCAAGATTCTTGGGCGGGGACAAACACGACTTGTACTTTCGCGGCTCCGAGAGTACGACTCGCTCATACGGGGGGCGGTTGGCTGGATGGTGTTCAAGGCGGCGCCACCCTGACTGATGGCGCTGGGCGTTGAGCGAGTTCTATCGACCCAGCCAAGTCGGCCAGCTCTGGCGCGAAATGACTACTCCCTGATCACATCTCCCATACCGTCGCGCAGGGACGCATAGACGTTCATCCCGAGCTCAAGGTTGAGGGCGGAGACGTGTCTTCGGGAGACGTGGGCAACGAGGGTGAGTCCCTGTGCATCGAGTCGGACCTCGAGTCCTGAGCGGGTGGGTGCGAGATCTAAGACCTTACCGACGAAGAGGTTCTTCGTAGCGCTCGTCGGAGGTGTGGTGGAAACCTCCAGATCGCGGCGCCTGAAGAGGAGATAACCCCGTCCGGAAAAACCTGGGTTGGTCACCTGAAATGTCGCCTTTTCGGCGACGAAGGTGGCAGTCTTGTTTTGGGCATTGGTCACCTCACCTTCGATGAAATTATCAACCCCGGTGAAGCGCGCTACAAAGCGGGATCGCGGCTCCAGGAAGACCTCGTCTCTGGTGCCCATCTGAACTATCCGCCCTTCCGCCATGATGGCCACATGGCTGGCCAGCGAGACCGCTTCTTCGAAATCATGGGTGACGTGGATAATGGTATTTCCCGCCCGATGGAGTTGGCGCAGAAGAGCGCGCAGCTTCTCCCGGGCTCGAATGTCCAGAGCGGAGAGCGGTTCGTCGAGGAGGAGAAGTTTAGGCTCTCTTGCCAGGGCTCTGGCCAGGGCCACCCGCTGAGCCTCGCCTCCCGAGAGAGTTCTCGGTCGCCGCTGGAGGAGTTCGGCCACTCCCACCTGACCGGCCAGCCTGGCCGCCCGGTCCAACCGCTCTACCCTGGGCACACCACCGGCAGCCAGCCCGTAAGCGATGTTCTTGTGTACGGTGAGGTGAGGAAACAGCGCTCGGTCCTGGTAGACCAGCGAGAGATCGCGGTCCTGGATGCGAGATTCTGTAATATCCTCGCCGTCGAGGGTAACCGTGCCCTGAACTCGACGGTGGAGCCCGGCCAGAATCTCCAGAACCAGGGTCTTTCCGCCCCCAGATGGGCCGAGGAGGACGAAGTAGTCTCCAGCGTCCACGGAAAACGATATATCTTTAATGGCAAAACCATCCCAGCGGGCAGTGAGATTCCTTACTTCAAGCATCGGCATGCCTCCTCGCTAGAAGACGCAGCAGAATGAAGAGGACGAGGCACACCAACACAAAGAGCGCCGCCGCTGGCCGCGCATGGGAGAGGCCATAGGCTCCGAACCACTCCCAGATGAGGACGGGGGTAATCATGGGATTATAGGCGACGATCACCACGGCCCCAAATTCGCTCATACCTCGGGCCCACATGAGCACGAATCCGGAGAGTATCGCCCGCCACGCAAGGGGTACGGCAATGGTCAGGAAGACGCGCAAGGGCGAAGCCCCCAAAGTCAATGCAGCCTTCTCCAACCGCTCCGGAACCGCGGCGAAACCATCCCGAGCGGCGTTGATCAAGAAAGGAATTGAAACAAACGACATGGCCACCATGATTCCTGCCGGATGGCCCACGAAATCGAGACCGACCGCAGCGGCCGCCTGGCCCACAGGAGAGCTGCGAGCGATAACCGTGAGGACCGCTATCCCGGCGGCAGAATGGGGAATAACGGTAGGCAGATCCACCAGGCCCGAGACCATCCGTTTGCCCCAGAAATCTTTGCGGGCCAGGAGATATGCGAAAGGCACCGCGGCCAGGGCCAGCAGTGCGGTGGCGCTCATTGAGGTCCAGAGGGTCAGCCAGATGGAGGCCCGAAGCTCAGCGTTTTGTGCCGCGGTTACTATGTCGGCTGGCTCCCCGCCAAAAAAGAAGAGCCCAACGAGGGGTGCGACGATGAATAGCAGTACCAGGCCACCGAGCACCGCGAATGCAAGCTGAAGTGGATCCCAGCGGAAACCTGCCGTCCTATTTTTGAGGGCTTGCATAAGCTCTAAGTCGCTCCGGCAAGTGGTTAAATGACGCGGTCGAAGAGGGCACCAGAGAGGGCTGGCCATTATTTTGGAAAATCGCCAGACCATGCTCCTTCTGCACAAGGAACTCGACGAAATCGAGGGCCAATTCCGGATGAGGGGCATTCAGGGGAATCGTTATTCCGTAGGCCACCGGACCGCCGGTCTTCTTGATAATAGATCCAGGCTCAGGTCCTGAGATTGCAACTGAAACGCTCCCATACTCCCGGGTCCTTTGCGGGTCCTTCAGGTTTATCGAATCTGGTAAGGGAAGAAAGGGAATCCCATGCTGCATTGCCACCGAGCGGTAGAGAAAAGCGTAGTCCAATTCCCCTACTTCCAGCAGCGCTATGAGGTCTGAAGCTTTGGGGCGGATGTGACCCTTCGCCCGCTCTTTGACACTGCTGTACAGCCCCTCCGATGGAAGCTCGGTCTCGGCCAGTTGTAGAACCATCAAGGCCCGATACCCGCATGGGTCGGAGTTGGGATCGCCGAGCCCGACTCGAACCCCTTTTGCGGTCACAAGCTGAGTCCAATTGTCCGGTGTGGGCACCTGCTTTCGGGGCAAGTCGACTGAATAGGCGAGAACCATTTCGTTGGTGGCAAAAAGGAGAGTCCAGGACGCGTGCTCCCCGAGCAACAGCTCATCGATTACTGTATAGTCGGCCGAGACCATGACATCGCACTTACGCCCCAGGTCGGTGATCTTGCGGGCTGCTGCGCGACTGCCAGAAGCTTCACGCACTACCTTCACGCCAGGATGCTCGGCTTCAAAGGCAGCAGCAATTTCAAGCATTGGGATTGACAGACTACCCGCGTGGAAGACCACCAGCTCAGTGTTCACGGGCTTGGTGCGGTTTGCACAGCCCTGCACGCAGAGTGCTAAAACCAGCGTAAATGTCCACCACCTGACCATCGCCAACTCCCAGGGTTCATCTGCTGCTCTCGTGGGCGGGGATCGTGATACTAACCACCAATTGCGTAGAAGATCAAGGGCCCGTATACTGGACGCTCGGGCCGGGAGGCCCAGCAAAGGTCGTTGTGGAGGGTTTGATGAGACGATTCGTGGGTATGATTCTGATTCTAGGCTATATGGGCGGGTGCGGCACAACTGCAGACCCCGTATCCATCACTGATACGCTCTTCGATACCACTGCTGAGACCGAAGTCGCAGATATCCCGGCCGTGGAGGACATCCTGCCGGAGGTTCTGGCCATTGACGTTCCCGGGGAGACTTTCACCTTCGACAGTGTGGAACCTGAAGTCGGCCCTTTGTGTGAGGCGGGCGAAGGATGTTTCCTCGACCCGTGCGCTGACAACGAGGATTGCCTGTCAGGCTGGTGCGTCGAGCACATGGGAGAGGCGGTTTGCACCCAGAGTTGCGTAGACGAGTGCCCACCGGGCTGGGAGTGTCGTCAGATTGCCGGTGGTGTGGACATCGTCTACATCTGCGTATCCCGGCACGCCAACCTCTGTCGACCCTGTTCCAGTGGCGGGGACTGCGATGGTGCGGGTGGTACAGAAGATGTCTGCGTCGATTACGGCCTTGAGGGTTCCTTTTGCGGAGGAGCCTGCACTGCCGACGAAGACTGCCCCTGGGGGTTTTCGTGTCTAACGACAGTCACCGTCGATGGGGTCAGCACATCACAATGCGTCGCGGATGCCGGGGTTTGTCCCTGTACCGACACCTCTGTGGCGCTGGGCCTCTGGACGCCCTGCCAACAGAGCAATGAGTTCGGCGAGTGCGAGGGCAAGCGGGTCTGCGCCGCAGACGGACTACTCGATTGTGACGCTGCAATTCCCGCTGCGGAAGCTTGCAACGGTATCGACGACAACTGCGATGGAGACATCGACGAAGATACCTGTGACGACGACAACGCCTGCACGGAGGACCAGTGTGATGGGGACAACGGTTGCCTCTACACGCCCTTGACCGAGGGGGAGTGCCTGGACGGTGACTCCTGCACTATTGGTGACCACTGCGAGGAAGGTATCTGCGCCGGCTCGCCCATTAACTGCGACGACGAAAACCCGTGCACCAACGATACCTGCGATGGCCTGGGTGGCTGCGATTTCGCCGACAACGAAGCCGACTGCGACGACGGCAACCCCTGTACCGTGGCCGACCGCTGCGAAACAGGAGCGTGTGGCGGAACGCCAGTCTCCTGCGACTGCCAGGTGGATGGTGATTGCCTGGAATTGGAAGATGGCGACCTCTGTAATGGGACCCTCTATTGCAACACCGACAAGCTGCCACATCTGTGCGAATTGGTGCCCGAAACAGTGGTCGAATGCCCGGCTCCTGAAGGGGCGGATGCGTTCTGCCTGGCGGCGTCGTGCGATCCGCTATCGGGGGATTGCTCCATCGTTCCGGCCAGCGAAGGATTCGCCTGCGACGATAAGGACCCATGTACCATCGGAGAGAGTTGCCAGGAAGGAACCTGCTCGGGTGGCGTGGCCCCCAACTGCAACGATGGAAACCCCTGCACCGACGACAGTTGCGAACCGGATTCCGGGTGTTTAAGCGCGCCCAATGCCGCACCTTGCAGCGACGGAGATGTCTGTACCACTGACGATCAATGTGATGACGGCCAATGCGCTGGAGGGGAGGCACTAGCCTGCAATGATGGCAATCCCTGCACCAATGATAGTTGCGACCCAGATGTGGGATGTGTCCAGGTCGCAAACGTGGCTCAGTGCGACGACGGCAACGCTTGCACGATTGGCGAGCAATGTCAGGATGGACAGTGTACCGGGAGTTCAATGATCGACTGCGACGATGATGAAATCTGCACATTGGACAGTTGCGCTCCGGAAGCCGGATGTACAAACGCACCTCTGGCCGGTCCGTGCGACGACGGCAACCCCTGTACCGGGCCAGACCTCTGTGGCGAAGGTAAGTGCATGGCCGGAGGGGCCTTGAATTGCGACGATGGAAATCCTTGCACCGCCGATAGCTGCGGCGACTTCGGGTGTGTTCACACGATAAATGATGCCGGAAAATGCAACGATGACAACGCTTGCACCGTGGGTGACCACTGCTCCAATGGGACCTGCGTCACCGGCGGCAATATCAACTGCGACGACGACAACCCTTGCACGACGGACCTTTGCGACTCAGTCACCGGCTGTGTCTACACTTTCAATAACGCACCCTGCAATGACGATGATGCGTGCACGCTTAAGGACAACTGCCATCTGGGCGAGTGCGTAGGAAGTGGCAGCCTCAGTTGTGACGATGTCAATCTCTGCACTGACGATTCTTGTGACCCGTCTGCCGGCTGCGAATTCGTGCCCAACTCGGCCGACTGTGACGATGGCAATCCCTGCACCACGTCAGACGTTTGTCAGGGTGGTGCCTGCAAAGGCTCGGGAGCTGCCGACTGCGATGATGACAATGCCTGCACCACCGACCTTTGCGATGCGGTTACCGGCTGTATCAACATCAACAACAGCGATCCCTGCGACAATGGCAACGCCTGTACCGAAAACGACGTCTGCTCCGCGGGAGTTTGCACCGACGGCGCGGCAGTGGTCTGTGACGATGGCAACATCTGTACTGACAACGAATGTGACCCTGACCTGGGCTGCCAGTATCCACTCAATCTGGCCCCCTGCGACGACGGTAATATCTGCACCGAAGACGATGCCTGTGCCAACGGTGAGTGTCAGGCCGGGCCGGCAATCTCCTGCGATGACGGTGACAAGTGCACTACCAACACTTGTGACCCAGACTCCGGCTGCGTCTATCCGGCCATCACCCCATGCTGTGGCAACGGTGTCAAGGAGGGCGGCGAAGCGTGTGACGACGGCAACAACAATGACAACGACGGGTGCAAGAACAACTGCACATCTCAGCAATTCACCAATGGTATGGGCGGCTTCTACAACACGGGCAGTAGCAACAAGGAAACCAATTCCAAGCTGGCATGCGAGAGCCATTGGGGGTCGGGCAATTGCTGCAACGACGGATGCGGTTCCTGCAACCACCGCGGCTATCACAAGTGTGGGACTCCCAACTGCAACGGCTCCACCTACTGGAACTACAAAAGTATGTCGCAATCCATGGACTGCGGGTGGCACAAAGCCAGCGAAATCCTGGTCTCTGCAGACGGAAAGAACTGGACGCAGTAGAGATGGCAGGAGCGCGTGGGTGGTGCGCCTGGGTGGTGTGATGGACCTGATGGACCATATGGACCTGATGGACCATGGACAAAACGCGGGGGAAAGGCAATGGACAAAACGCGGGGGAAAGGCAACGTCAATGGACGGTAACCGGGTGATGCGGACGGGGTCTACGGAACCCATTGAGCCCCGAAGCCTCTCACAAGTCCATCCAGTCCATCCAGTCCATCAGGTCCATATGTCCATAGAAGTCGGATGGTACGATTTGCCATCACCCCGCCTTACCACTCGCTCGGTTCAACAACAACTTCCAATGGAGCGGACTCGCCCTGGGCGGTGCCGGTGTCGATTCGGCCGCGAAGAGTAGCTTTGTCGGGGCCGTAGACGTGGGTCTCAATGACTGGTGAGAGTGAGGCAGCGTATGACTCCCCTTCGGCGTTGACCAGACTGTGAATGACTGGTCCGGGCAATTCAGCGTAATCAAAATAGAACTTTGCCGGGGTGCCCGCGGTGACGGCTTGGGGACCATCGAGGGTTAAGGATACTTCGGCGAGCTCAGGCCAATCGGGCATGTCGCAATGCCAGAGTTGCATGCCCATTTCGTGGACGACCAAGAGGCCGGCATCATTGTCGATGAAGCGGAAGGCCACGGGAGGATTGATGAAGCCCTCAATGGCACCGGCGGACTCGGCAGCAGGATTGGGCAAGAGATGGACCGTCTGGCCGTTGTCAACTCGGGAGATGGCCACTTCACCGCCAGAGGACATGTGGGCGACCACCGACGCGTCGGCCGACCAGACCACGGGCGCCGCAGTAGTGGGGCCGTAGGTCATCAAATTGATGCCCGAAAACCCGGCGGAAATCACCGGGCCGAACTGCTTCATGGTGGGGAGGTCGTAGAAACGCAGATTGCCGTCGTGGAGAATGGCGGCGATTCGCTCATCGTCCTCGGCCATGGCGAAATCGGCAATGGGCGACAGAAAAGGAACGTAGACTGGGGGCTCGCCGCTGGCTGCTTCGGCCGGCTGCAAATCGCCTACCAGATCAACAGAGTTGACCTCGCTACCTGAAATCTCCACGGCGTGGAGTCGGCCGCTGCCCGGCACGTGAGCCAGCAATAGATTCCCGGCGGCGAAGACGAGACGCGGCTGGTCGAGCCAGTAGTTGCCGTCACATTCGTCGTCCAGTACCGTGGTCCTCAAAACCTGGCCGGTAACGCGGTCCCAGACAGTGACTGCGGTTTCAGTATCACCGGGACCCACCACCTGCCAGCAGGCAAACGCTGCCACCTTGCTGCCATCAGGGCTGACTACACCGTGCAGGCTGGAGAGCCAGCCAAGGGCGGGATTCGCAGCACCGGGCGGCACCAACACGGGACCTTCCTGGCCGCTAGGTAAATGGACTACGGTCAACTGCTCCTGACCCATCTTAACATCATAGTCCCATTGGGCACCTGGCATGCTGCCCAGAGCCTCTTGCTCCCGCCCCAGCGGTTCCCCGTCCCACACTCGAAAGTACTCCCGCGCCATGCCGCTTTGGAGCACCACAATCTGGGCGTTTGGAGAGAGCACCAATTCCGAGTCACCGTAGATGAAGTTGTAGTGGTTGGGCTGTCGAAACCAGAGTGACTCCGGCTCGCATTCCGCCAATTGCGCCGCCGGCTGCGCCACTGCCTCGGACCCGGTAACTTCCGATATCGGCACTAGATCCGGTTCCGCCTTCCAGTCAGCCCCGGGCTCGTCGATCACATCGCTACCAGCAGACTCATCATCACCGCTCCCGGGCAAACTCTCGGGACAACCCACTATGATGATTGCCAGCAGGGGGAGAAGCGTCTGGACTATTGCTGTGCGCATAGGTGAACCTCCGATCACGCACAGAATGCGCATTTATCGTGCGTGATGCAAGGAGCGGATGCTTGCGCTCCGCACGCCCACCCGCGTATAATCCGCGGGACCGGTACGCCGGCGGAATGAACCGAAACCCACAATCTGGAGTCGAGCATGCGTCGCCTCTTGCTGCCTGTATTGCTAGTCACCATCTCCTTTCTGACGGCCAACTGTGGAACTGATGGAGGGGTAGTGACAACCGAAGTTACTGACCAGACCGATGGGGAAGTCGCAATTGAAGATGGCTGGATAGAGGTCACCACTGTCCCTGATGGAACACCTGAATTGCACCCGGAAGAGGCCTGGGACTTACTTCCAACCGACTTCGCTGCAGACCAGATTGCCCCGGAAGAAGGAGCCCCAGGCTGGCCCTGCGTAAGCGACGGCGATTGCCTGTCGAGCCTCTGCATCCCTACTCCGGACGGTGAGCAGTGCACCACCACCTGCATCGATGAATGTCCTTTCGGCTGGCGCTGCCGCCTCTACGGCCCCAGCCTGCCCGATGAGATCCACGTTTGCGTCCCCACGGATGTTGACCTCTGCCGTCCCTGCGAGACCAATGTTGACTGCTTCACCGATGGCACCGATGCTGGGCAAGCGTGTGTTTCATATGGCCCCGACGGGAACTTCTGCGGCTCCCCATGCGAATTGGACGAGGAGTGTGCTCAGGGGTACCTTTGCCAGGCCGCCACTGACGTCGCCGGTAGCTCCGTCACTCAGTGCGTCCGCTCCGGCGGGGACTGCCCCTGCAAACAGCGCTTCGTTGACGCCGGCGCAGCGACGCTCTGCTACAACGAGAACATCTACGGCCTCTGCTCTGGCGAACGCTCCTGCGTCGGAGCCGGCTTGACCGCTTGCGACGCACCCGTCCCCGACGCCGAAGCATGCAATGGACTGGACGATAACTGTGATGGGGCCGTGGACGAAGAGGTGGAGGCGGGCGGATGTTTGGTCGGCAACGAGCACGGTGATTGCCCCGGGATCTTCGAATGCGACGACGGAGAGTTGACCTGCGTGGGCGACGCGGCCGCACCAGAGATATGTGACGGGCTCGACAACAACTGCGACGGCACCACCGACGAGGGCTTCCCCGACACCAACAATGACGGGATCAAGGATTGTCTGGTCTCAGACAAGGATGGCGACGATATCCTGGATTTCGAAGACAACTGTCCCACCATCTTCAACGCCAATCAGGCTGACTTCGATCTGGACGGCAAGGGCGATGCCTGCGACCTCGACGATGACAACGATTTGAGCGCAGATGTTACGGACTGCAAGCCCCTTGATCCCAAAATCTACCCCGGCAATGACGAGCTGTGCAACGGAATCGACGACGACTGCGACTTGCTCGTGGACGAAGGGTTCCCCGATACCGACGGCGACAAGTTGGCCGATTGCATCGATGGCGATGACGACAACGATGGTGCGGAAGACGAGGATGACTGCGCTCCCATTGACGACGACATCTATCCCGGAGCCGATGAATCCTGCAACAGTTTAGACGACGACTGCGACGAAGAGGTGGACGAGGACTTCCCCGATACCGATGGCGACGGCGCGGCTGACTGCGTGGACGATGATGCCGACGGTGACACCATCGCCGACAGCGAGGACAACTGCCCCACGACAGAGAACATCGACCAGGCTGACATGGATGGCGACGGCCTCGGTGATCTCTGCGACCCCGACCTCGACGGCGATGCCATTCCCAACGGCACGGACAATTGTCCGGCGGTGAAGAACACCGCCCAGACAGACCTCGATGAGGACGACATCGGTGACCTCTGCGACGAGGACCCTGACGGTGACAATGTGGTAGAAGGGGACAACTGCCCGGTGGTGGCCAATCCCGATCAGGCAGACATTGATGGGGATGGCATAGGCGACGCGTGCGAGGACGACCTCGATGGCGATGGGGTGGACAATGACCTCGACTGCGCTCCCGAGAACCCGGCAATCTTCCCGGGGGCCGAAGAATTCTGCGACGACATCGACAACGACTGTGACACCCTCGTTGACGAAGGGTTTGGTGACGCTGACAACGATGGACTCAAGGATTGCATCGATACCGACGACGACAACGACGGCGACCCCGATGACGCCGACTGTGCTCCCAACAACCCCGCCATCAGCCACAACGCAGTCGAGACCTGCGACAGTCAGGACAACGACTGCGACGGTAAGGTAGACGAAGAACTGGGGACCACTACCTGCGGACTTGGGGAGTGTGCTCACAAGGCACAAAACTGCGCCAACGGCATGCTCCAAATCTGCAATCCCTTTGTGGGTGCGGCAGGTGAAACTTGCGATGGCAAGGACAATGACTGTGATGGCCTCACCGACGAAGACCAGGGAACCACCAACTGCGGCCAGGGGCTCTGTGCCCACAGCGCCGCTAACTGCCAGGACGGCGAGTGGCAGGAGTGTGACCCTCTAGTTGGTGCCGGCGAGGAAGTCTGCGACGGCGCTGACAACGACTGCGACGGCCAGACCGATGAAGAGCAGCCGGCGCTGGCCTGCGGCAAAGGGCAGTGTTTCCATACAATGGACTCCTGCCAAGGCGGCCAGACGCAGGAGTGCAACCCCTTCGACGGAGCCGGTAAAGAAGCTTGTGACGGCATCGACAACGATTGCGACGGTGAGACGGACGAAGAACTCGGTGAGAGTACCTGCGGTCTCGGCACCTGCCTCCATACGGTGGACAACTGCGCCGAGGGAGTCATCCAGATCTGCAATCCCTTCGATGGTGCCATCCAGGAAGTCTGCGATGGTGCCGACAACGATTGCGACGGCGTGGTAGACGATGACCTGGGCTACAAGTCCTGCGGGGTCGGAGAGTGCGAGAAGACCGTGAGTATCTGTGACAACGGTCAACCCGACGATTGTGACCCCTTCGCCGGGGCCCTTGACGAGGAGTGCGACGGACTCGACAACGACTGCGATGGTTCGTATGACGAGGACTTCGACGATACCGACAGTGACGGAGAAGCCGACTGCGTCGACAAAGATGACGATGACGACGGCATCCCCGATGAACTGGATAACTGCGCGCTAGTCCAGAATCTGGACCAGGAGGATGCCGACGACGATGACCTCGGGGATCTCTGCGACCCCGACGATGACAACGACGGCGACCCCGACGAAACCGATTGCGCCCCCTTCGACCCTACCCAGGCCAGCACCTTCGATGAGATCTGTTTCAACGGCATCGACGAGGATTGCGATGACGGAACTCCCGACGATTGCGTGGTGGCGAGTTGCAAGGCCTACAAGGCTGAGAAGCCAGGGGCCGCTAGCGGCGAATACACCATCGATCCAGATGGCGACGGCGGTCTGGAGCCCTTCACTGTGGCCTGTAACATGGAGACCGGCGAGGGCGGCTGGACAAGGCTCAAGATCACCAACAGCCAACAGGTCGTGGTGGGTGAGAACACTGGCTCCAACCCGTGGAAGAAGTGCGGCGATGACGGGGCCAAATACTTCGATTGGATTGCCAACGAGAACGTAGTATCAGCCGATTATTCCCCGGCCATTTCATATATCCAGGATGTCCCGCTGGTGTACTCCAATCCTATTGGCGGCGGAACCTACACCGATGAACAGGTCACTGCCCTGCGCAACCAGGTTACCGAGTTGTCACCAACCACCAGGATCGTGGCTCTCACGGCCGACGATGATGGCTACAGCTACCAAGACAATCAAAATGGTGGCCACGAAGTCTACATCCAGGGCAGTGACGAGAAGTGGTTCCTGCTCACTCCGGGCACCAATCAGGAGTGCGGTAATAGCGCTGATTGGCCCTTTGGTGGCAGCCAGTCTGCGTTCTACTTGTGGGGTTCGTCCGCCGACGTCTCGATTCAGACGGGTACTACGGGCATCAACAACAATGACCTGACTGGCCTGGGCATCGAACAACTCATCCCTCTCCAGGTGCGCCTCATCGTCTATACGGGCGGTGGAGTGGCCTTCGGCTGGCAAAAGCAAGATTTCCTCGTACGCTAAACAGATGGAGTTTTCCATGCAACGACGTTCCAATCTGGTAATTCTATTCGCTCTTCTCTTCACCCTCCCCGGCTGTCCCGAAACGGGCGAATCGGTGGGCACCGATGCCCTAGACCTGGGATCGGCCGAAGACCTTTTGGGGGATACCATCCCGGAGGTCACTCCCTTTCCAGAGGTATTACAGGATGTTGTCACCGCCGAAGTATGGGACCTGGTGCCAGTGGAGTTGATACCTGACGGCGACGGTCCCGCTCCCGGGGAGCCGGGGTACGCCTGCGAGTCCGACGGCGATTGCATTAGTGGACTCTGCATCCCGACACCCGATGGCCATCAGTGCACACTGGTCTGCATGGACGAATGCCCCTTTGGCTGGGAGTGCCGCCTCCACGGCCCGAGCTTGCCCGACGAGGTCTACGTCTGCGTGCCAACCGATGTAGATCTCTGCCGCCCCTGCAACACCAATGAAGAGTGCTTCACCGATGGCACCGATGGTGGGCAGGCTTGTGTCGTCTATGGGCCGAGTGGGAACTTTTGCGGGTCCCCCTGTGAAATCGATGACGACTGCCCCGAGGGATACCAGTGCGCCACCCAACCCGATGTCACGGGCGGCAACGTCAGCCAATGCGTGCTGGAGCTTGGGGAGTGTGCCTGCAAGCAACGCTTCGTCGATGCTGCGGCCTCGACTTCCTGCTGGGTGGAGAACGATGAGGGCCTCTGTGCTGGAGATAGGATCTGTAAGGCACTGGGACTAACGGAGTGCGGTGCCCCTGAGCCGGCAGCCGAGAGTTGCAACGGCAATGACGATGATTGCGATGGTGAAGTAGATGAGGACCTGGATGGCACTTCCTGCCTGCTGATCAACGAATTCGGTGCCTGTCCCGGGCTGCTTACCTGCGTAGCCGGCAAGGAACAATGTGACGGCAAGGAAGCTAAGACCGAACTCTGTGACGGCGAAGACAACGACTGCGACGGCGACATTGACGAAGGCTTCCCCGATACCGATGAAGATGGCGAAGCCGATTGCCTTGAAACCGACAAGGATGGCGACGGCATCCCCGATGGCCTGGATAACTGCGAGGCCATTTTCAATCCGGGCCAGCAGGATGCCGACCTCGATACCGTCGGCGACCCTTGCGACCCCGACGATGACAATGACAAAACCGCGGATGAACTTGACTGCGCACCCTTTGACGATGCCATCCATCCTGACGCCGATGAGGTCTGCGACGGCTCGGACAACAACTGCAACTACATAGTGGATGAAGGCTTTGTCGACTCCGATACCGACGGTTGGAAGGACTGCGCCGATGAAGATGACGATAACGATGGCACCCCCGACGAAGAGGATTGCGCACCGCTCAACAAGCTCATCTTCCCCGAGGCAGATGAACTCTGCGACGGCCTCGACAACGACTGCGATGATGAAACCGACGAAGGATTCGAAGATGCCAACGATAACGGCACGGCAGACTGCGTTGACGAAGATATTGATGGTGATGGAGTAGCTAATAGCGAAGACAACTGCCCGAAGACAGCAAATGACGGGCAGGAGGACATGGACCAGGATGGGCTGGGGGATCTTTGCGACCCGGACCTCGACGGAGACGGCATTCCAAATGCCACTGATAGCTGTCCCGATGTCTACAATCCGGGCCAGAGCGACATCGACGGAGACGACATCGGCGACCCCTGCGACGACGATATCGACGGCGATGCCATCGCCCCTGAGGAGGACAACTGCCCGCTGGTATTCAATCCGGAGCAGACCGATACCGACGAGGATGGGACGGGGGACGCGTGTGAAGATGACAAGGACAACGACGGGGCGGTGGATAGCCTCGATTGTGCACCGCTAGACCCCACCATCTTCCCTGGCGCTGAGGAGCTCTGCGATGACCAGGACAACGACTGCGACGGGCAATTCGATGAGGGCTACCCCGATGCCGATTTTGACGGGCTGAAGGACTGTCTGGATAGCGACGACGACAATGACGGCACCGCCGATGATGGTGACTGCGCGCCCTTTGACCCCACCCGGCACCCCGGCGCTGATGAGGTCTGCGATGGCATCGATAATGATTGCGACGAAAAGACGGACGAGGGGCTGGGCGAAGTGAGTTGCGGCAAGGGAAGTTGCTTCCATACGATGGGGGTGTGCGCCGACGGAAAGGTGCAGTTCTGCGACCCCTACGATGGGGCAGCAGCAGAGACCTGCGACAATTTGGACAACGACTGCGACGGGCTCACCGACGAAGACCAGGGTACCAGCACCTGTGGCAAGGGAAACTGCTTTCATACCATCGACAACTGCGTGGGCGGGGAGGCCTTCGTCTGCGATCCGCTGGACGGGGCCGTTGACGAGTTCTGCGACGGTCTGGATAACGATTGCGACGGCAAGACCGACGAAGAGCAACCGAGTCTCGCCTGCGGTAAGGGACAGTGCTTTCACACCGTACCGTCCTGCCAGGGCGGCCAGATTATCGAGTGCAATCCCTTTGATGGAGCCACCAAAGAGGTCTGCGATGGTCAGGACAACGACTGTAACGGCGAGACTGACGAGGAACTCGGTGAAACGACCTGCGGCCTGGGCAACTGCGAACATACGGGACCCAATTGCCTCGATGGAGTACCGCAACTCTGCAATCCGCTGCTCGGAGCGGCCATGGAAGTCTGCGATCAGGTGGACAACGATTGCGACGGCATCATCGACGAAGAACTGGGAACCACAACCTGCGGCGACGGCCTTTGCGAACACACGGTGAAGAACTGTGTGGATGGCGCACCGAATCCCTGCGAACCGCTGGACGGTGCCAGTCCTGAAGAGTGCGACGACATCGACAATGACTGCGATGGGTTGATCGACGAGGACTTCGCCGATACTGACTCTGACGGCACTGCCGACTGTCTCGATACGGACGATGACGGGGATGGGGTGCTGGACGAAGATGACAACTGCCCGAAGGTTTCCAATGATGAGCAGCTCGACCTCGACAACGACGGACTGGGCAACGTATGTGATCCTGATGCCGACGGCGACCTGGTGACCGACGATGTAGACAACTGCCTACTGCTCGCCAACGAGGACCAGGCGAATCATGACGAAGATGACTTCGGCGACGACTGTGACGATGACGACGACAACGATGGCGACCCCGATGCCGACGATTGTGCCCCCCTCGATGAAACTGTCGCCCACGGCCTCGACGACACCTGCTACGACGGACTGGACAATGACTGCTCAGGAGAGGTCGATGACGACTCGTCCTGCCTGCTGAAGAGTTGCAAAGAGATTCTGGCAGACTATCCCGAGACCGCCGACGGAAAGTACAATATCGACCCCGATGGTGACGGCGGGGCCGGCTACTTCACTGTTTACTGTGACATGACAACCGACAACGGCGGGTGGACTGTTGTCTACGCATCAGACGGGGGCGACTCAAACGTGGGACTCGTATCCAACACGGAGAAAGCGGGAGATCCGCTGGCCTTCGCCCATTTCAATCTGAATCACGCTCGAAAGAAGGCGCTAAGCGCCATCTCTACCCAGTCTCTTTTTGTGCGTAGCACGGGACCATGGATCCGCACGACCCACGCCCTCTTCGACCAGAACCTGGCCAGCAGCACCCACCAGCATTTTGCCGTTACCCTGACTGCTGACAGTGGGGCCTCGGCTTCCGGATGGATGGGCTACTCTACTATCAACATTTCCGGTGGTGGGGATTATAATCTCTCAATGAGCGGTGGTAGCTCCTGCAACGGCTCCTTGAGTCAGGGAGTAGACCACCATAGCGGCAGCTATTACCACCTCAATTGTGGCTGCCAGCGCCAGTACTTCTACTGCTATTCCGGGCAGAACGGTGACGGCGATGCCGGCTACGATGTCAACACCGCATTGGGCTCCTGGTCCGTCACCAGCGAATGCAACAGCAGCGAAAGCGGCCACATGAAGTTTTATGCGGCGATGCGGTAGTTGGGCGGGGCCCCGTCGTACCCTGCTTCACGGAACTTGTGCGCCGGGAATGGCGTTATTGCGTCGTAAGCTTTCAATACAGTCCCGCTCTTGAGACTGTTGGTAGGCCATGAACAGCCGTCCTTCCAATCGACTGAGGGAGAAACGGCACCCATTCTCCCCGAAGGCCACTTGCCACCTCCACGCATTGCGTACTGCTGCCCAAACGGAGCGCCGGGGAACGCTGATGGCTCCACTTACCCAGGACTGAACTACGCCGTAAAGAGCTTCGAGAGCCCCGAAACCTCTGCTGCACACAAACACAACACTCTCTCTCAGTCGTGCATACCCCGTCGCGTAGCCTTCAGGTGCTTTGAATACAGAGCACAGCCCTACGGTCAGCTTACCTGGTTCAAAATGCCCGACTTGAAACTCATATCCACTCTGGCCGCGCCAATAGGGAGTATCCGGTGCTCCGCCCTCAGCGGCAATTGAGATATCCGGAACACCTAGACAGGCAACAACAGCCATCGCTCTGATTATTGCGCGCACCTAACCTGACTTTCCGAGATAGCGTTTCACGGTCCGAGATACGTTCGTGATTTCAGCAA
>CAZFVN010000027.1:34947-42494 GCA_964522395.1 uncultured Myxococcales bacterium | reverse complement strand
GCGTTGGGGTTGGCGGGGACGGGTCCATTGATGGGGATTTCGGAGACTGATTTGGCACCGTTGGGTCGCGTGGGTTCCCAGGTGGGGACGAGGATGGTCTGAAGCTTGGGCAGATCTGCAGCACTAAAGATCTTGTACTGATTGAAGTTGGGGTTTTGCGTCTTGCCCCGCCGGTCAAAGAGGAGCTCTTCCGTGAGCGCGTAAGAGATGCCGTTGAGCATCGCCCCATCATTCTGGCCCTCGGCTAGTTGTGGGTTGATGGCCGTGCCGCAGTCAATAGCACCGACGTACTTCAGGACTCTTACTTCGCCCGTCTCGGTATCGACTTCGACTTCGGCGAATTGAGCGGAGAAGGGTGGTGGGGACTTGTGGCTGACGTGGCTGGAGACCGCCTGAATCTGCGACTGGTCAGAGAGATAGAGAGCGTGGGTGGCAATCTCACCAAAGGTGGCGCTGCGCTCTTTGGCTCCGTAGGCCACTGCGTCCCGCAGTTCGATCTCCTCGACTGGTGTGGTCAGCAGCCTGGCCGCGTACCTGAGGATCTGCTCACGGATGTCCAGTGCAGTTTTGCGCACGGCTTCACCCGTCAAATAGGTGGTGCTTGATGCGTAGGCTCCCACGTCAAACGGCGTCATATCCGTGTCCGACGAGTAGACGATCATCTTGTCCAGGGTGGTGCCGATGGTCTCGGCCGCGATCTGGCCCAGCACGGTGTCGCTCCCGGTACCGATGTCGGTGGCCCCTACCTGGAGGTTGAAGGACCCATCTTCATTAATCTTGATGTAGGCAGCACCCATATCGATTTCGGGGACACTGGAGCCCTGCATGAGGCAGGCACAACCGACCCCTCGCTTGATGGGCCCGGCGGCACCACGTCCTTTGCCCCGTTTGGCCTTCCAGCCGATGGCCTCGGCGCCCCTTTCGATGCACTCCAGCAGCCCCGAGGAGTCGATGGTCTGCGGAACGCCCTCGGTGCCTTCGCCAAGGGCCTGGAAAATGGGGCTCGTCTCGCCCACCCGGATGGCGTTTTGCTGGCGGAACTCCAGCGGGTCCAATCCCAGCTTCTCTGCCAGTTCGTCCATCAGACATTCCAGCGGGAAATAGGCCTGCGTTGCACCGTATCCGCGATAGGCCCCGCCCACGGGCAGGTTGGTGTAGACCGAGGTGCCACGAAAGTAGATGTTCTCCCAGCGATAGAGGGGCAGGGTTTTTGAGCCGGAGTTGCAGACGACAGTGAGGGCATGGGAACCGTAGGCGCCAGTATCCATGAGGATATCGAGCGAATAGGCGGTGAGCGTCCCATCTTTCTTCGCCCCCGCTTTGACCCTCAGTACTTGGGGGTGGCGGGTGCGACTGGAGACGAGGTCTTCGGCGCGGCTGTATTCCAGGAGTACCGGGAGTCTCGTCTTCAGGGTCAGCGCTGAGCAGATGTCCTCCAGCAGCACCTCTTGTTTGCCGCCAAAGCCGCCGCCGACACGGGGTTTGATAACTCGTATGTTCTGCACCGGAATCTGGAGTCGCTCGGCGACGATACGACGGACGTGGAAGGGCACCTGTGTACTGGTACGGATGACCAGCCGATTGCGGGGGTCGAGGTAGGTCATGCAGACGTGGGGTTCCATGGCGCAGTGACTGGAACGATGGATTTCGAATTCTGCCTCGACGACTGCATCTGCCTCAGAAAGACCTGCTTCGATGTCACCGACGGTTGCTTCCACCTGCGCAGCCATGTTTCTGGAGGCATCGTAAGGCACTGGTATGGGCATGTGGGCTTCCGGCTCGTCGTGGATCACCGGTGCCCCTTCCTTCATGGAATCCCGGGGGTCAAGGATGGGACGTAGCTGCTCATACTCCACTTCGATGGCGCGGGCGGCCCGGTTTGCTGCCTCCGGTGACTCTGCGGCAACGGCAGCTACGCGATCCCCGACATATCGCACCTTCTTGTCCAGCATGAAGGTGTCGTAGGCTGATGGTTCCGGGTATCCCTGACCGGCCGTGGTGTGCGGCACGCGAGGCACATCTTCCCATGTCAGGATCGCCTTCACGCCCTTCACCTCCCACGCTTTGCTCGTGTCGATCTTGACGACATTGGCGTGGGCATGGGGGCTGGTAAGGATCTTGGCGTAGAGCATCCCCCTGGGTTGTTCGTCAGTGACGAATAGTTCTGCACCGG
Organism: uncultured Myxococcales bacterium; assembly: GCA_964522395.1. Classification (GTDB taxonomy): domain Bacteria; phylum Myxococcota_A; class UBA9042; order CAIXZC01; family CAIXZC01; genus CALGBT01. The sequence continues at coordinate 40,321 of CAZFVN010000027.1, read as the reverse complement.
CGGCGAGGGCCATACCGTCGAGTTTGGGTAGCCGGTGACCTACCTGGGTCATGTTCTCTTTCTTTTCGCTCATGGCTCTACCCCTCCGCCTGCTGAGAGTCGCGCAACCGGGCGGCCGCGTTCTCCACGGCCTTCAGGATGTTCACGTAGCCGGTGCATCGACAGAGATTGCCGTCGAGGGCCAGTTTTATCTCGTCGTCGTTGGGTTCCGGATTGATGTTCAGTAGCGCTTTGGTGGCGAGGACCATGCCGGGGGTACAACGGCCGCACTGAACCGCTCCAGCCTTGACGAACTCGAGTTGGATGGCGTGGGGGTCGTCAACGGAGCCGAGCCCCTCGACGGTAGTAATCTGTCGACCCTGCATCGCCGCACTAAAGGCCACGCAGGCGAGCGCCAGCTTCCCATCCACAAGTACTGCGCAACTGCCGCAAGTCCCTTCCCCGCACCCTTTCTTGACCCCCGTGTATCCAAGAGCACGGAGGGTGTGCAGGAGGTTCTCCCCAGCTTCAATTGTGGCATCTACGGTTTCACTGTTGATCTGTAGTTTGATGTCCATCTCTTCCCCCTAACCCAACACTTCGTGCAGGCATCGCTTGACCCAGACTTTGATGAGATGTCGCCGGTAGTCTTGGGAGTAGCGGAAGTCCTGCGACGGGTCAATGGCACCGGCAGCTCGGGCCGCAGCACGAATAATGTCTTCTTTCGTGGGTACTTTGCCGACGATCTCCTCCTCGGCCTGGGGCACCCTGATGGGCAATGGTCTGGCTGAGCCCAGCGCCACGGTGCAATGGTGCACCTGGGGGCCGGTGAAGTGGCAAACCACCGCGACGCTGAGCGCCGCGTAGTCGAATCTGGTCTTGGTAACTTTGACGAAGCTGCCGTCGACCCTGCCCACTGGCTTCGGCACTCGGACCTCAGTGACGATATCACCCGCCGCCAGGACCACGCGAGGATGTTGAGCGTAGAAGTCGGTCATGGGAATGATCCGCTGCTGGTTACCAGTCACCACGACGCTCGCCTCCAGCGCCAGAAAAACGGCGGGGAGGTCGGACCATGGAAAGACGGCAAAGGCGTTGCCACCGACGGTAATCATGTTACGTAGCGGGGTTGATGCCACCTGACCGGCAGCTCTCGCAAGGAGTCCGCCGAAGCGGTTCTGGAAGGTCTTGGACTCTGCCAGTTCGGCCATTGAGGTGCCGGCCAGAATGGCGGTGGAGTCACCTCGGTCCTCAATGCCAGTGAGACCTAGCGCCGACAGATCGACCAGGGTATCGACCGCCGGGGGAACCCGCAGCGTCAGGCTCGTGCCTCCTCCCAGGATGGCGGCCGCCCCTCGCTTCTCTTGCAGCAAGGAGACGGCAGCTTCCAGCGTCTTGGGTCTTTCAAAGTGTCTGATTGTGACCATCTTCGTGCTCCTCATTGTGGAGGGGCGATTATAGAGGAAACCGTTTCGCCGTGAAAGGCCTTAGTAATGATCTGTTCATGGTTGCTTCCCCACCCCGTATTGTTCTATTCTGTGACCCACATAATCACCCTGCAGGAGGAGCGATGTTCAACCATCCTACCCGTACCTTTACGCTCACTGCGGCGCTGCTAGTAGCATTTGCAACCCCGGTTTTGGCCGATGCGGGGAAGCTCTCCGGTGAGGCTATGTACAAACATCTGGTGCGCCTGGCCGCTGGTTCCGGGGAGGAAGTCCTTGTTTTCAAGCAACTGGATGAGGCTGCGAAATCCCTCTCTTTTGAAGGGGCGAAGTCCGCGACCTTTGACGGTCACCTGAGAGTGCTGGAGATCCCTGGAGAGAAGGAGGGTGAGACGAGATCCTTCTACTTCGTTAGAGCTGTCGACGGAGAGGTATCGATTCTGGCCATGAACGACCCCACGCTGTCGCTTCCCGAAGCGGAAACCGCTTATGCAGACCTCGACAAGGTAGTTGGCAAGAAGACGAGATTCGTGGTGCTTGAGAGTGAGTCCAACGTGGGCGGTATTGAGTATGGGTTCGTCAAGCTGCAGGCCAGGCCGGAGCAACTGCTCGTCGATCGGCTCTTCTTCATTGCCATTGTCCTGCTGCTTTTCTTGACCATGGTGGGCATGGGCATGACCCTCACGGTCGATGATTTCGCTCAGGTCTTCAAGACCCCCCTGGCTATGTTCGTTGGACCTATCTGTATTTTTGGCATCATGCCCCTCATCGCCCTGGGAATGGGGCACGCCTTTGGTTTCTATGAAGCTTTTCCCTTCATTTTTCTGGGCATGATTCTCATCGCCGTCACCCCGGGCGGGGTGACCTCCAATCTCATGACCTACTTCGGCAAGGGTGATGTGGCCCTTTCGGTTTCCCTGACGGCTGTGTGCACCGTGGCGGCGCTCTTCTTCACGCCAGTGTTGCTCCAGGTTTTCGGCCCCAATATTCCCGATTTCTCCATTCCGGTCATGGCCGTTTTCAAGACCATGTTGGTGCTCGTAGTGGTGCCGCTCTTTGTCGGTATGTTGGTGCGCTGGAAGGCGTCAGGGTTCGCGCGCAAAGCAGAGAAGATCTTCGCCCTCATCGGTCTCTTTGCCCTGCTCTTTCTCATTGTCGTTGGAATCTGGTCCAACCTTGAGAAGTTTGCGGACACGGAGCGCTACGGCGTGAAGTTCTACGCCATGGTCTTTCTGTTGACCTTTGCCGGCATGGTCGTCTCGTCCGTTCTATCCAAGTTGGCAAGGGTGAAGAACTACCAGATTCGAGCCATTTCGCTGGAGACAGGCTTGCGAAACGCGTCTTTGGCCATGACTATCGCGTTGCTGCTCCAGGACCAGATGGGCGACTTCTATTCATCGATGTTCTTCACCTCCGGGATTTTCGGACTCTGGATGTACGTGGCCGGTGGCATATCAATCTACCTCTACCCCAAGCTCTTCCCCCTGACTGACCAGGAACTGGCCGCACACAAATCCACGAGCGAGGCCAGCTAGTGGAAGTGCCAGAGGTCTACCCATGTTGAGAATCGCAGCTCTGAGCGCATGCCTTTCCATGGTCCTGTCTTGCTGTCTGCCATCCGCCAGTGCGGCCGATCGGGGCGACGAGATCGTACCCCACGACTGGCTGGCGCGGCCCGGTGTGAAGTTGTTGGCGGTGGAGTTCTATGCAGACTGGTGTGTGCCTTGCAAGAAGGCTGTGCCACGGTGGCAGGCGTTGCGGGAGCAGTATGGCCCCCGTGGCCTCAGGCTGGTTGTGGTCACCGTAGATTCGGCTAAATGTCAGCCACGGGGCCTGACCCCCGACCAGGCCATTTGCGACAACGATGCGGAGATCTCCCGGCAATGGGATGCCACCGAATTGCCCCAGGCCTTTCTCTGGGCCTGGCCAGGTGAAGTGCTGGTGGAGCACGGCACCGTCGAGGCAGTTGAGAAGGCGGTGGAGAACTACTTTCGGACGGCCCCTCGCATCGTCGTGGAGAGCCCGGTGGATGGCAGTGGAGACCCCTTGCCCGTGGCAATGGGACGGGAATTACGCAGCCTAGTCCGGGGGGAACTGGCACAAAGCGCCAAATTCGACATCATTGCCGATGCCAAAGAGCGGGCGATGATTCGGAAATGGCGGAAGGAATCCGCCGCGGTCAACTATGACGAGGGGACCCGCTGCAAGATCGGGGTGGAGGTTGCTCCCAACTCGGTTTTGAATATCGCGCTGAGCGAAACCGGGAAGGGCAAGAGTTTGCGCCTCGATCTGCTCTCTCTGGAATCGTCGTGCGTTACTGCCTGGGTACAGGTGCCCGTGAAGTCCACTGATCTGGCCGGCGGTGCGGCCGATGCGGTGGCCGCGTTGGTAACCCGAATTGCCGGCCGGACGCAGTCCAATGCTTCCCATCTGGCTCGGGATACGGTGGTTGAACAGGATTTTTCGGCAGCGCCAACGAGTTGGGTTCCTGAAACCGGGGGCATCGTCATTGTTGAGTTCGGGTCGAAACCTGCCGGGGCGACAGTACTGGTGGACGGCCAGGTTGTCTGCCAGGATTCCGGCGCGGGCTGTCGTAAGAACATCAGTGCCGGCACCCACCGTGTTGCCATGCATCTGGAGGGCCATGAAGCTGCGGCCCGGGACGTGGCGTTGGCGCGCAATGGGATTCTCACCTGGACCCTGTCGGCGAACACTGGAACCATGACCATAACCAGCGTGCCTGACGGAGTCCCTGTGGCCATTGACGGAGTCTCCATTGGCAAGACACCAGTAGCGGGCCGGACAATGCCCCCGGGGGTCTACCTCGTGGAGACCACCGGCGACTGTCACCTGCCAGCGCGGCAGCGAGTGCAGTTGGCAAGGGGCAAGGTGCGTACGGTTGCCCTGCGCCCGGCGCCAATTGTTGCCGCGGTGAAGGTAGTTGCGGAGGACCAGGGGAGCAATGCGCTCTCGGCGCGAGTGCTTATTGACGGGGTAGCGGTCGGTCAGACGCCGGGGACCTTCACCGTTTCCGCTTGCGCGAAGCAGATGACGGTGCTCTCCGATTCGGGCGATCGCTTTGCTACTGAGTTGACCCTGGCGGCCAACGAGAGTGCAGAGTTTGCTGTGAAGTTGGGGGCCGACGGCGGCGAGGGGACCCGGGTTCGGGCCGGCATGATTAGAGTCGAGCCCGGTTGCCTCAGTGACAACGATGGTAAGGAGGTCTGCACTGCGGACGCGTACTTGATGGGGGCGGCTGAGGTGACACAGGGGCAGTGGAAGAGTGCCTTCGCCAATTCTCCCTCCTATTTCAAAGCGTGTGGTGAGGAGTGCCCGGTGGAGAAGGTCTCCTGGTGGGATGCGCTGGCCTATTGTAATGCCCGTTCCAAGTTAGAAGGGTTGCCGGCCTGCTACCAACTGGAAGGATGTCGAGGCGAGCCGGGCGACGGATATCGGTGCAGCGCCGCGCACAGCGAGGGAGTTGGCTGCAGCGGCTACCGGCTGCCAACTGAGTTGGAGTGGGAAGTGGCGGCCCGGGCCGAGTGTAATAAGGGTGTTTGCGGCGCGTTGGATGCAGTGGCACGTTGGAAAGGGAATGCCGAGAGCAGCCCAGGTCCGGTGGCCAGGCTCAAGGCGAACCGCTGGGGTCTTTTTGACACCCTGGGCAATGTCTGGGAGTGGGTATGGGATGAGCGGCATTCTGGTGTTGCTGCAGCTAGTGGAGTGAGCAATGAAGCCAGCAGTTCCTCGTTGCGCACCTTACGGGGATGTAGCTTCACGACTCGGTTGGGGCGCTGCCGACTCGATGCTCGGCGCCACGAATCGCCGGCCTACTTCGAATATGATGTTGGTTTTCGGGTGGTCCGCACAGCTCCCCCCCCCCCCCCCAACCCCCGGGGCCCGGGGGGGGGGGGGGGGGGGATTTATTGGGTTAGACGATGGCACACGGG
>CAZFVN010000027.1:0-34937 GCA_964522395.1 uncultured Myxococcales bacterium | reverse complement strand
GGGGTGGGCTCTCCCCCCCCCCGCGCGGCGGGCTGGTGGGGGGGGGGGGGGCGGGGGGGGGGGGTGGGTCTTATTTCCTGATTTGCCTTGACGAAGCGGTGAAGAGGGGCCTAACTTGGACCCAAATGAGGCAATATTACGGGGAGGAGAGGATGTCAAAATTGATGCGGTTGCTGCCATTATTGGCGACGCTGGTGTTGTCGTGGAGTGTGCTGGGGTGTTTCATCACCACTGGCCCCTCGACGGCCATTCCAGTAGCGCCAGAGCAGGCGGCAATGAAATCTGAGATTCCTCAGGCCTACCAGAACGATGTGCTGCGCGACGAGGTGTTGCGCAACCTCGGCAAAGCATCTGCCCGCCTGTCTGAAGTTCGTGTGGCCTGCATTCCCGGGGCGATCTGGGATTACAACGATAAGTATGCGGCCATCAAGAAGGGCTTCATGGGCAGTAAGAACGTGGAACCGGAGATCCAGAGTTGCTTCGCTCATGCCAAGGGATTGGCGGCTCGGCTCGAAGATAGCTATGCCCGTTTCCAGGACTTTCGCCGCAAGGTTTCCCGGGTACCACATGATGGTTACCTGCAGCGTTTGGCGATTATGCAGGGGTTGGTTGCCATGTACTACGGTCGTGCGCTGGAGGATTACCTGATGGCGATGGAAGGGGCGAAGTGCAACGTCGATCCACTGGACCGTTTCCGCAAAGGGGCCAGGAATCTCATGGCCAATCTGGTAGATGGCCAGATTCCTGCCATCATGAAGCGACTGAAGCAGACTCTGCCAAATCGGGATATGGCTATATTGGAACTCGAGGTGGCGGTCCTCTCCGCCCAGGATGTTTCCAACCTTTGCACCCGGGTCCTGGCTGACCTCCAGGGCAAGGAGGACCCGGCAGAGACCGCGGCGCTGGCATGGTGCGGGTACGCGGCATTTGCCCGGGGCGACAGCGATGGTGCGGTGAAGCTATGGCGTCAGGCTGGACAGTCCGTCCATGACCCGGATGCGGCTAGCTATGCCCTCGCTATGGTGAGGGTTGTCGAAGACGAAGCCGACGCCCGACCTGTAATGATCTATCTCGACAAAGAGTAGGTGAGCCTCAAATCTATGGAGTCAAAAATGAACAAGATCATCTATGTTCTGGCTGCTGCGCTTATCTCCATTGGGGGATCTTTCTCCCTGGGTTGCGTCGAGTCGGGTATTCCGGGTACTGCGCGCATGATCCAGATGCCGCCGGCCTCCCAGGGCCTCCTGGAGGTAACTGAGCGCATTACTCCTCGTTCCCAGAAGTTCAAGGTTGCCGTACTGACCTTTGTTGACCAGACTGGCAAGGGGAATCTGGTAGTTGACCCTATTGCAGATATGTTGACTACAGAACTCTTCGTAGGCGGACGCTTCGAACTCTATGACCGTGGCGATCTCGTGCAGGAAGTTGCCGAGAGCGCGTCGGCAACAGAGGTCGTCACCGACGGTGAGGACAAGGATTCGGTAAAGAAGACCGTCATCAAGACCACCAGTTCGACGCGCCAGAACAAGACCGCCTTACAGAAGAAGAAGGTCCAGACGATGGTGGATGGGATCTTGCTGGGCTACATTACCTCCTTCGAGATCAATGAACCCGTAGCGGCTCCGGAACCGGAAAAGGGGAAGAGGGGCAAAGTTGTGGCTGCCCCGGTCAACACTGGCCCCATTACCGGTTCTCTCCATTGCGACTTTCGAATCGTCAATAGCTGGTTGACGCAGCAGAAGGTCGGTCAAGGTCAGAGTCTTTCTGAGTTGGTTGTCTATAGTGGCTCGGCAAAGATTGGATTCACCACCGATTCCGAGCGAACCAGCGTTATCTTGAGCCGGGAGGATATTCAGGCGATTGCTGCACAGATCAAGGATAAGTTCACCGACTTCTCCAGGTCCAAGATTGGTGTTACAGCAATTGATGGGCGGGTCATCACACTGGACGTCGGCAAGCAGGACCTGGTCAAGCAGGGCTTCACCGGCTACATCGTGCAGAAGGATGAACGCACGCACGTCCTCAAGTATCTTGCCGAATTCACCATTATCAACGTATTTGACACGGCTTGCACCGCCTATGTTGTTTCTGCCGATAAGTTCCTCCAGAACTTGCGCATCGGTTCCCAGGCAGTAATCAAGTAGTTGGCATGTCACCCCGCGGGCGGCGTAGCCGCCGAGGGGTCTCTGTGCGCCGGATGTGACGCCACGCCGTACTCCCAAATTTTCCTCTTTCATTTAAGCGTAACTCAAGATATAGTTACGCTTCTCTTTGCGGAGGCAGGAATGGACGAAGGACGACTAAGTGAAGTCCGGCGGTACCTCGGGGATAGTCCCACGGCGAGCCATTGGCAGCGCATCGGCGTGAACCAGCGGCGGGGGATTTGCGTGCCCCTCTTTTCGTTGCGCAGCCGTCGCGATTGCGGCATCGGGGATGTCGCCGATTTGCGCAACCTTGTAGACTGGTGTGGCCAGTCGGGTCTCTCGGTGGTGCAGATTCTGCCGATCAACGATATGGGATTGGATGGGGTTCCCTATTCAGCCATTTCGGCTTTTGCCCTGGACCCGGTTTTCATCGCTTTGGACGAGATAGAGTCGGTGGCCAACGATAACGACTTCCTCGTAAGGGTGCGGGAGGCTGGTGACCGTCTATTTGACGCACAGAGGGTCGATTATCAGGAGGTCCGGCGCACCAAACTCTCCTTTCTGGAGGAGGCTTTCGACCGCGCGGACGGCCCCGGTTTGCAGGAGACACTCTACTGCTTCCGCTCGGATAATCGTTGGCTTGATGACTATCTGCCATATCGGGTTCTCAAGGAAGTTCACGACTATCGCTCCTGGGAGGAGTGGGGACATCACTACGATACTCCGGAGAAGCTCTGCTCATTTGAGGCGGAGAACGAGAAGCGTTTTCGATTCTACTGTTACCTCCAGTGGTTGGCTCACGAGCAGTTTTCAGCCGTCCACGATTACGCGGCCAGCAAGGGAGTTCTGCTCAAAGGAGATATCCCGATTCTGGTGGCTCGGGATTCAGCCGACGTCTGGCGCCATCCGGAGTATTTCGACATGGATACCGCGGCGGGGGCCCCGCCGGACATGTATAGTGAGGATGGCCAATACTGGGGCTTTCCCACGTACAACTGGGATGCTCTGGCCCGCTCTGAATATGGCTGGTGGCGTCAGCGGCTTCAGTACGCCCAACGCTTCTTCGACCTCTATCGCATCGACCATGTTGTGGGTTTCTTCCGCATCTGGACCATCCAATTGGGAGCAGAGAGCGGACGTGAGGGGTGGTTTGTGCCCGGTGACGAGTCAAAGTGGGGTGACCACGGCTACCGGCTGCTGAAGATGATGCTCGACTCGACCCACATGCTCCCCCTGGCCGAGGACCTCGGGACCATCCCTCCGGTCTGCCGAAAGGTCCTCAGGGAGATGGGGGTTTGCGGCCTGAAGGTGCAGCGGTGGGAGAAGCGGTGGGAAGAGGACTCCAGTATTATTCCGCCAGAGGAGTACCATCCGCTCTCTGTGACAACCGTTTCCACCCATGATTCTGAGACTTTGGCCGGATGGTGGCAGGATTACTACGAGGACCGCAAGCAGCTCTGGCAGTACCTGGGAGAAACAGGGGAACCGCCGCCCCGCCTGGAGCCACCCTTGCAGCGGAGGATCCTGGAATGGGTGTCCCAGGGAAGCTCGCTCTTCACCATTTTCATGCTGCAAGATCTTCTCCGGTCTACGGGAAGAATGACGGGCGATCCAGCGGATCATCGGGTTAACGTGCCGGGAACGGTGGCACCGACCAACTGGTCCTGGCGATCACCAGTGACCCTTGAGGAGATGCTGCAGGATGAGGGCCTGAGTGAGGAATTGTCAGCGGTGGGAATCCGGCACTCCTGATTGGTGTTACTCGCCTTTCTGGAGGGGCTCGGTGCAGTGTTTTGCCGGGACGTCCAAAGTCTCGTCAAACTTGTTGACAGCCGCATAGAATCTACATAGGCTAGCGTAGTTCAGTTTTGAGTTACTGTTTCTTTGTCGGTTGGAGGTAGGGCTATGAAACGGCTCCCCGGTATTTTCATTCTAACGACCCTGATGTTGGCGTCAGGTCTAGCGACCTTGATGTTGGCGTCCGGTGGCGTGTTTGCATTTGAGCCCATCGTCTTTGCGGACCCTGCCGGTGACGATAAGGGGCCTGGGACCTATAAGTATCCCACTGCAGCAGACTATAAGAGCGGCTCCTTTGACCTCAGGAAGGTCGAGATCAAGGAGTCAGGGGACAAGGTTGAATTCAAAGTAACCTTCAAGGCCCGCATTGAAGACCCCTGGGATTCCAAATCCTGGAGCCCGCCAGGTCAGGGATTCTCTCTCCAGTTTGTCCAGATCTACATCGATACGGATCGTAAGGAAGGGTCTGGTCACAAGGATGCCTTGCCGGGCATCAATGTCCGCTTCCCCGAGTCGAGTCGCTGGGAGAAGGTAGTTCTCCTCTCCCCGCAGCCGGTGAGTCGGGTCAAGATGGAAGTCAAGATGAAGGCGAAGGCCTTTGCTCCCAGTGTGATTGTGCCGAAGAAGGTGCGAGTGAAAGGCAAGAGCCTGATCGTTAGCGTTCCCAAGTCTGAGCTTGGCGACATCAAGAAGAGTTGGGGTTGGCAGGTCGTGGTTCAATCCAACGAAGGTTACCCTGACGGCAATGATGTCCTCACTCGTGATGTCAATGAAATCGAGGGTGAGCACCGTTTTGGCGGCGGCAACGATTGGGATTGCGACCCGCACTCCATCGACATTCTGGCCGGTGCCGCCCGCGGTAAAGCCGACGAAAAGCAAGCGCAATTCGATGCCTTACAGCATAAGTGTGCGGGGTCGGACCTCTCGAAGGCAAAGTTGGCCGAGGTCCCCATGATCTATCCGCAATAGAGCAACGCAAGTTGTAGCGATCCACAGGAGTCTGCCATGAGAACCCGGGTCCTGGCGCTGGCTATACTGGTCACAGTTGCGTGGCTGGTTGTGCCATCGCCGGCACGAGCGGACAAGAAGAACTTCGACCTCTCGGCCAAGATCTACACGAAGTGGCTCTATCAGAACGATGACAAGCAGGGCGTGCTCTGGTTGGGCAATCCCTTCTGGCCAGATGATATTTCCGGCAACAACGGGGTCGCTACTGAATTTGAGTTGTTGGCGACGGGGCGAGTAAGCAAGTGGGTTCGGGCCGGGGCAAAACTTAAGACCCGATTCGGGGGTGTCTGGCACGACTGGTGGGAATCGGGGGAGTACAAATATGAAGGCGAGCACAATACCTCCGGCGACTCCCTGGGGATGAATCGCGCCATGTACCTGAAGCTTCGTGGTTTCTTTGTGCACATCAATCCAGACGTTCCCTTCGTCGATTGGGTCAAGTTTGGGGCCTCCGATCTCTCCATGTTCAACCCTTGGACCATCGGCAAGATTCGCTACATTGATCGGGACAACGCTCGGGGAGTCTTTGCTCAGGGCGGTTTCGATTCGGGGCTGCTCAGGTACCATGCGGGGATCATTGCGCTGCCGAAGTTGTGGGTCGGCCCCGGCTGGTCCACGGGGATTGGCGATGACCTGCTTGATTATCCTTTCATTACGCAGGACTGGGCCTACGCTGGTCGTCTAGACTCGGAACCGGTCGACTGGATGAAGGTCTCCCTGGTTTCTTCTTTCACGCGGGATGTGGAGTTCGACAAATGGGACCCCGATGCCACCGGGAGCCTTACGGGCGGTTGCAAAGACAATCACGGGGACGATATTTCTGGCTGCAAGCAAGACCATGCAGTGAGTTCGTACCCGCGCTACCAGAACAGCGTCACGACGCTGGAGATGGAGATGATGCCTGGGGAGATTCTCTACGCTCATCTGTTGGGGGGTTACTCGTACTCCGACATCGGCGAAGATTTTGTAACCAACGGTGTAGCCGAAGATGGTGGCATGTTTCCCGTAGTCTACGGTGATGTTCAGGGCTACTCCGGGCGGGGGCGGCTCTTCTTTGTTGATCCCCTCGAAATGGGCCTCTCATTCAAACTTGAGGGGTTCTATATCAGTGAAGATTGGACCTCCATATTCGGGGCCCGCCGCGAAGCGGACGTACTGCTTACGGACGGTTTTGTGGAAGGGGGACAACTTCCCACTTTGAATCTGGCCAACGAGTTCATCGACTTTGATGAGTCCTTCTTCGAGAGTTGCATTGGTTGGATGGGAGGTACCGCGCTGCTGGAATATGAGGGTGACAACCTGGCGGTGACCGCGGAAGGAACCTACATCACTTACGACACGAACCAGCAAAATCGCGATGTGGATAACAAGTATCCGACCTTCCTTCACTCCGAGGGGTTCACCGATACCGATCTCTACGACTATGCCAACACCGGTGACCGTGGCCGTGACCCCCGCAGTGTCTACAAGCGGAATCAGGATCGGCAGTCAATCATCTCCATGTTGAAGGGAAGCTATACCTTCGATTTTGGTTTGAAGATCGGAGCCAAGTTCAAATACATCCGGGATGATGACTGGCGCAAGTTGACCGACGATGATTCCGGCAAGGCCTACACAGATGATGATTATCTGGGCAACATTGTCATCGCACGGGTCGTGGCAACGATGCCAGTTGTGCCCTCCTTGACCCTTGGCGTAGGCGGTCAATTCGACCACTGGGACGAGACCAATCGCAGCGGTGATCTGGCTGGCGGATACGGTGACTACATCACTGTCAAGCAAAAGGGTTTTGCGTTCCTGGCCTACCGCTGGGGTGGTGCTTCGCTGAACTACTATTTGGAGTACACATACAAGGACCAGGACCGTCCGATCGAACTCGATTTGGATGATCAGCTCTGGAAGGTCTGGCGTTCCAAAGCGACGTTGGAGGTGGCATGGTGAGTAACCCGGGAAGGATCCACGCTACGCTCTTCGTTCTTGCCGCTTCGCTGTTGAGTTGTGGTTTCGAACAGCCGATTCTGAATCAAGCTACGGAGTGGGGTCCCGATTGGGTACCCGATGCCCCGGAACCCTACACGGTGCGCGGGCAGGTTTACGCCTTGCCCGGCGGAACCGTCGATTTCTACTCTGCCACCGGTCTTCACCTGCCGGCCTACTCGACTGACGTTCAACCGACCGGCGTCTTTGACTCGGAATTCCCTGGGTCCACGGATTATCGCAATCTGGTTGTGGTCGCCTCCAGTGGACCGCAACGGCTCCTCGGGCTGGCCACCCGAATCCCGCGCAATCGGGACATCTACTATGACCCCGACGTTTTCCAGCCCGTCTACCATTTGGGCGGCATGACCTGGGGCGGGGCCGAGAAGGTTATGGCCAATCTCAGTGATCGCACCACAACAATGACGCTTGTGATGTTGCGGGCGGCTGGCAACCTGGGCGCGGCGGGGGTAGAATCGACCAATGGTGTGTTGGCCGAGTTGAGCGCGTCCATTACCACAAAGGCGGGTCCGGTCTACGCCTTTCATCGTATGGTCCAGCGGGTGCTAGCGGCCGCAGCCAGAGATGTTACCTACCCGGTTCCCTTGCGTTTTCCCGACCCGTCGAAGCTCTTTCTGGCCACCGACTTTCTGGCGGCCGCAGAGTTCGACTACACTGGGGACGGCCTGATAGACCTATCTGCCGATGCCTTCGATGCAGCCCTGTCCGCGGCCGCGGCAGAGATTCTGATTGCCGGATGTGCCACCGGGGAGCGCATGACCGTCGTCTTCATGAGCGATCTGAATGGAGGCAACCGGGACCGCAATTGTAGCGTCGTCGATACCTTCAAGAATGCGAAGGATGAGGAGGGAAAGACCCTCTACATCACCGGCGGCATGTTCACCAGCGAGCCCGGGGCCCAGACCACATCCTGCGAGTCTGGTGCCGCGGCAGAGGACTGTCTTGCATCGAGCGAGTGGGCTGAGGTCAACAAGAAGCTCGGCAATTGGGTCCCTAACATGATAGCGATGCGAGATGACGGCGAGGGCGGCGACAACATTGCGGGTGACAACGTCTGGACCGCGGTCTTTGAACTGCCGTACATCGCCACCGGCGGCAAGGAGAGGGGCGTACGGATCGGCTACAAGTATACCTACGGATTCAAGGGGCAGGGCTGGACGGGAACCCAGGAGTGGCCTGGCAACAACCGCATCATGGAGATCGAGGATGCCAATGGCGACGGTCTGGTGGTGCGCTACGACTACTTCGGCGATGAAACCAGCAACAAGAATGTCGCCAATCTCAATAACGGACTGTGCGGTTCAACCAAGAACCCCTGGCCGGAGCAAGTCGCTGCGGGTTGCTTCACCGATACCGGTGAAAACGAGCTGGACAGCGATGGTGACTGCGTAGTCGATACCTGGCCCCTTGCCGGTTCAGTGGTGCCCCAGTGCGTGGAGCCCAATGTGCCGGGGATTGCCGAGGTCAAGGGCTACATCGGGTCTGATTCTGATCCCCAGATTCAAGGGATAGGGCCGGCCTCGGGTCCCAATGGCGGAGGTTTCCTGGTGGAACTCCTTGGAACCGGTTTCAGGCCTCAGCCGGCCTCCGATATCGAAATCAACAGCTCTGCTGATGCGACTGTGACTGCCAATCGATTACGCGGTTATCTCGTCCCTGATCCCAATCGGGTACTCTTCACCGCTCCCCCATTCCTTGCCGCGCCGGCGAACGTTGCGATGCTGGGTGGTGAGCAAACTGCGAAGGCAGAGATGAACTACACGGTTGCCAAGGCGGTACCGTGCTCGCTGGTCTACCCGGTCGAGATGTCAACTGCTGATGGAGAGGTTCCTTCCGGTAGTGTTGGCGAGCCGACCTACCCGGTACTGGCGCGGCTCGCACTGGAAGGTTCGGTGCTCTTTGAAGCGGGCCTGAGAGTGGAAGTCGGCCTCTCTCCTGCATGTTGCTACGATGATGAGTCCTGTTCGTGGGGAGTGCAGTCCTGCCTCAATCTGCCTCGGCCCGAGTGGGAGGCCGGATGGACGTGGTTCTCCATGGCCCACGACCCCCTTTGCACGGCTCCTGAAGAGGGTGGGGTGGCTGATTGCGACGCTGGGACTACTCAATTCCTGGGCTCGCCCATTCCCGAAATCGGACAGGCGAGATATCGATACCTGGTGCGGTACTCCTTTGATGCGGGGCTCTCCTGGGACCACTGCGATCTGGCCGCTGATGGGGCAAGCTGGGGCAACGAAAACGGGATCAAACTGATCGATGCCGGTATGATGTGGGTCGACTAGTCGGATAGGTGATAGGATGAACAGACTCTGGTTCTTCACATTTGCAGTTCTATTAGGTTTGACGCTGGGTTGTCGCACTACTCCGGGTGGAGAAAGTGATGACGTTGGTGGTGATGCCACCGGTGATACAGCCATTGAGTCCCCAGACGCCGCCACTCATGAGTTGACCGGCAACGAGCGCTGGGTACAGCCTGCTGGGACCGCCCGAATCACTTTCTTTGTGGATGACCGTGAGAATCAGACATTTGAAGACGGCGACATGACCTGGACCGGGTCATGGGCGTGGAACGATGAGGACAATACCATCCTCTTTTCCGCTGCCTGGGGTCCCACAGATGGCCCCTATCCTCTGCTCTATGATGATGGTCCCGTGCGAGATGGCGGCCACGAAATGGAAGGGGCCGAGGCGGGAGACCACATCTTCTCTACGGAGGTCTATTTCAAGGCGGAGGAGGCGGCTGAGTTTTCCTATGGAGTGCTCAACGAATTGGGTTTCTGGATGTGGGAGGGGCCAAATGGCCTGATCGAGATTCCCGCTGGCAGCACCGAGACCTACGTTGCCGATGGACTGAATCTGAAGGCATTTGGCGAGATTGACCTCAAGCTCACCGTGGACATCGGCAAAGTTAATCCCAGCTTCTCGTTCGTCGAGGAATGGGATGAAGTGAACGTTTACGTCAAGGGTTCCACGAACATGTGGACGCCGCTGCAGATCCTCGATGCCGGGCCGGACATCAACAAGGGCGATGATGTGGCCGGGGACGGCATCTACACCTTTGTCCAGGGCAAGAATCTTGGCAAGCACACGGGCCTGCTCTTCGACGGACAGCACGCTCAATTCACCCTTGTTTTTGGCAAACCCGAGGAAGACGTGGCCATTGCCGCGGAGTACAAGATACTCACCGAGGGCGTGCAGAAGGGAGCGACCGAGGGCGTCACGGCCTGGCTGAGTTGCGACGGTGGCGCCAACTGGACCGAGACCGAAATCGTCTGGGAAGAAGATTCCTGGGGAAGCACGGAAAACACGACTGTAATCGCCAAGTGCGATGGCACGCCTCCGCCGCCCGATTGCACCACCGACGAAGAGTGTGAGGTTGGCGAGAAGTGCATTGACGAAGAGTGCGTCCCCTGGTGTGACCTGGACGACGAGTGTGGTGAAGGAGAGAAGTGCATTGAGAATGAGTGCATGGTCTGGTGCGATCTCGATGAAGATTGCGGTGACGGCGAGAAGTGTATTGAGAATGAGTGCATGGTCTGGTGCGATCTCGATGAAGATTGCGGTGACGGGTTTGAGTGTGTCGGAAACCAGTGCCAGGAAGTTGTTGTCGTCAGCGAGCCCAAGGTAAATTCCCTGGATCCCGACAAGGGCCCCACGGATGGCGGGACTCTAGTTACTGTCAAGGGAACCGACTTTCAGGACGGTGCGGAGGTGACCTTCGAAGGGGCGACTGCCGGGGACATCGTGGTGCTCAGTTCCACCGAGATCGAGTGCATCGCCCCCGCCCACGGTGGCGGCAAGGCTGACGTCACAGTCACCAATCCTGACGGCGGCACCGACACATTTATCAATGGTTTCAGCTACATTGAAGAAACGGAGGCGCCATTGATTGACGGGCTCGACCCCGTGGAGGGCCCGGTTACAGGTGGCACCGCAGTACATATCTCCGGGGCCAACTTCCTGCCTGGACCGACGGTTCTTTTTGGTAGTGATATCGCCAAATCCGTGGAATTCGTCAACTCAGGGCTGGTTATTGCCACCACGCCGGCCGGGGAATTGGGGACCGTTTCTGTCACTCTCGTGAACTCCGACACCCAACAGGTGACCCAGGAGGACGCTTATACCTTTGTCCCCAACCTGCCGGACTACGCAAGTCTACTCGATCCTGCCAGTCTGATTTCCTATGTAGGCCAGCCTGCTATCGGCATCTTCGCCGAGGTCTATGAACCGATGGTTACCGAAAGTGAGGGTCACGGGGCCGCGATGCAGGCGGAGTTTGGCTACGGAGCACCGGAAACCGCCCTGGAAGAATGGAATTGGGAGCCGGCAACGTACGAAGGTGACAGCGGCAATAACGACATTTACACCGGGACGCTCGATGAGGCGCAACCGGGTCTCTATGCTTTCGGCTTCCGCTTCTCCATGGATGGTTCCAACTGGCTCTACGCGGACACCTCCGGCAGTCTGGACGGATTTGACGTGGCGGACGCCGGCGACTGGGAACTCCTGGATCTGGGCGACGGTCCGGCGCTTTTCGGGGTCTCCCCGGTGGGAGTATCGGTGCTGGGCGGTGACACTGTGACGGTTGTAGGGGCGAACTTCGAGGATGGGCTCACACTTACTGTGGGAGGTGTGGAGGTTGCGCCCGTGAATGTGACTGCAGAGGGTTTCGTCTTCACGACCCTGCCTCACAGCGCCGGGCCAGTGGCAGTGGCCATCGAAAATCCGGATGGCGAGTCGGTCGAAATGCCAGCCGCACTGCGGTATGTCTTGAAGATGACGCCAACGGTCAACGGGAACTTGGACGAATGGCCGGTGGAGTTCATGGTTGCAGAGAATGACTTCGAATCCAACTGGGATCCCGAGAGTAACTGGCTTTCCTCCCTCTACGTCTCCTACGATGCCGATTTCCTTTATGTTGCAGTGGCCGGCCGGTCCGAACTTGCCAATTGCATTATAGGTTACCTCGACGTGGACTATGGCGTGGGTAGCGGAGTGGCGGATATGGCAGGTCTCTCAGATAACGGCGGCAACGGCGACCTCGACGACGGCATATCAAATGTGGTGGCGGTGCTGGACGAAGGATTTGGGGCCGAGTTCGCGCTCGGGTCCAAAGGCATGACTTCCTTCATCTCGGGCAGTGACCTGAGTGGCTCAGTGGATGCTGGTTGGCGTGAATTGACTCCGGCAGACAAATTCCCGTGGCTCGATGGCACCGTCCTGGCTGATGAAGCCAACGGTGTAGTTGAGGCAGCAATTCCCCTGGCAACTCTGTTTCCTGGCGGTTTGCCGGAGAGTGGCCGCACGGTAGGGCTGGTGGTGAAGCTGACCAACAGCTACGGCGGGTTCGACGGCTTGAGCAATCAGACCTTGCCGGGCTTCTATGATGTTGATGCCCCAGAGACAGTGGGCGATGTAGTGATCTTCCACGTTGTACCGTAGCGTAGAATTCGACCCCGGGAGGGTAGGGCGCATGAGATTCTCTGCATCAAGAGTGGCCTTGGTAATGGCGGTTGTCTGGCTGTTAGGATGCGCCGGCAAGCCGGCCCCTTACAAACCAGAATATGACCTCAAGGGTTGGGACGGTGCGACCACTGTCCTTGAAGATGGCAAGGTGGTCCCAGTCTTCCCTGATACTATCTCAGAGGATGGCTTGAAAGACCCTGATGGCGTAGTTGACCCCGAGACTACGGAGCACGACGGGACAGTCATTGAGACGGACAACACGCCGGAGGAGGACAAGATTGCGCCGCAAGTGATTGGCGCGTTCTCGTCGGATGGCGTGACGGTATCAGTTCGCTTCTCTGAGCCGGTGGATCCCACCACGGGAGGCAATGCCGGTAATTACTCCATAACCGGCTCCGATATGAGTCAGGTAGATATTGCGAGTGTTGACCAGTACAAGCAGTTCGCTCACCTGACCCTCTCCAATCCCTCCCAGATCAACTCGGCCTTCACCTATACAGTGTTGGTGCAGCACGTCGAAGACTTGAACTCCAACGTCGTTGACCCTGCGCACAACAAAGAGACCATTAAGCGGTCGGTCTACCTCACAATCGTCTGGCACCAGCATCAGCCATCCTATCTGGACCCGGTCGCTGATGAACTTACCGGGCCGTGGGTGCGCAAGCACGCCACCAAAGACTACTATGATATGGCTTCCATGTTGGAGCCATACCCCGATGTCCACGTCAACATGAACATCACGCCTGTGATGATGACGCAGATGCTGGATTACTACGTGGAGCGCCTGGCCCCCTTCGTAGATACCGTCAACAACACAGTGGACGAAGTCTCCTTTCTGGAGGCGTGGAAGGGCCGGACTGACCCCTGGATAGACCTTCTGTTAGAAGATACTCCAACGCCGCAAAGCGCCAGCGAGAAGCAGCTAGGGTTGCTCTACAAGGACCCCTGGGCGTGCGTCTCAACTTCCGACCAGATCATGATGCATTTTCCGCAGTACGTGGTCCTCCGGGAGAAGAACCCCGCGCTGCTCACTCAGGAAGACTTCTTGAAGCTGAAGATTCTCTTCGAGATAGCCTGGATTGATCCCGACTTCCTTGATGGGCCGGTGAATCTCCCCGATGGCACAGTGGTCGACCTGACTGATATTGTCACGAAGAGCGCGGGAGTGGATGGCGATGGTGACTACATGTCCATCTACACTGTCACCGACTTCTCGGAGGAAGTGGCCAACCGGCTGGTGGCTGAAGAGTATAAGATCATGGCAAACATCGTGGGCATCCATAAGCAGTTGATGTATGACCCGGCCACCCGTGAAGGGCAGATTGAGATAACGACGACACCCTTCTACCATCCGATCCTGCCACTCATCTACAACACCGACCTCGCTAAGGCTGGACAACCCTATGACAATCTCCCAAATCCGGTCTTCTCTTTCGCCGATGATGCCTATGCCCACGTCCTCAAGGCCAAGGCTTATCATGAAGATATCTGGGGGATTGAACCTTACGGTATGTGGTGTGGCGAAGGCAGTGTAGCCGAGGAAATTGTTGAAATACTCGTGGATGCGGGATTGCTCTGGACGGCGACGGATCAAGCGGTGCTTGACCGCTCGAACCTCATCGGCGGCGGCAGCAAAGAGCCCTATGTGCCATTCAAGATTGATGCCGATACCCAGGAGGGAACCGCGGGCTCCACCGATGATGAAATGGCTATCATCTTTCGCGACACGGCTCTCTCCAACAAGGTTGGATTTACCTTTCAGATGCTGAAGGGCGAGGTCGCGGCCAGTGAATTCACGGGGGATGTCAGGTCCCACGCGCCCAATTTCGGAGGCTCCGATAAGCTGGTGGTCGTTGTACTGGACGGGGAGAATGCCTGGGAATCTTACAAGAAGGATCTCGACGGCAAGAGTTTCTTTTTTGCCCTCTACCAGGAGTTGGCCGATTCATATGAAATCGGTGAAATCGTGACGGTGACTATGTCCGAGTACATTCTGGGTAACCCTGAGCGAGGCATTCCCGCGCACCCTGTTTCGGAGCAAAAGGAGCTTGAACCGCTCCATGCAGGCTCCTGGATCGATGGCACCTTCGGCATCTGGATTGGTGAGCCTGAGGAAAACCAGGGCTGGGAGTATTTGCTAAGTGCCCGCAACACCCTGGAATTGGCTGGCTTCGCACAGCCCAATCCGGAAGCCCCGCAGCCATCGGAAGAGGCGCTGTTGGAGTGGCTCATCTGGAACGCCTATGAAGAGGTCTACGCCGCGGAAGGCTCCGATTGGTTCTGGTGGTACGGGGCCGACATGACGTCGCCTGCCAACGATGACACACCCTTTGACAAGGCCTTTCGCGTCCATCTAAACGCGATGTACTCCTTTATGAATCAGGCGCTCATCGAGCAAGGAAAGGAGCCTTTTGAGGTGCCCGATTTCGCCCCAATTGTCCAGAAGAAGGCGCAGGCCATGGAGGGGCCCTTTGAAGATGCTCCGGTGATCGATGGCCTGTTCCTCCCCAGCGAATCGGAGTGGGATGAGTTTGGTGGATTCTTCTACGACAATGATTCGGGCGGTACCATGGCGGGACCGATGGATGACATTGCCCAGGTATATTTTGGCTACAAGGGCGAAGTCTTCTATCTCGGGCTCCTCTTCAACGAGGACCTGTCGCAGAAACTCAACACCAACTACAGCGTCAGTGTCTACACCAATCACAAGCATGTGACCAACCCTGACCTTGGTACCTTTGAGGCCAATCCGGTGAACACCCATACATCCCAGGGCGACGAGTTGTTTTTCAGTTCGGACGGGGCTGCCTGGCAGATCAAGGCTGACTTCTCCGGTCCCAAAGTGAAGCTGGAGTTGGGTGCGGCGGATGGCAGCGGTGGTTGGGACGCGGTGGGCAGTGACATTGTGCTCGGTGGGCCGGTCCAGGGGGGCAAGATTATCGAGTTGGAGATCCCCTTCGATTCGTTGGAAATGGCTTTCGGTGATCCGTTGGAGGTCTTCATCGTGGCTGCCGAAGGCGACCAGGTTATCGACACTTCGCCCTATTCTGGAAGCAAGGTCATTTTCGACGATGTGACGACTCTTGTCTATGTCACTTTTGAGGTGGACGTTTCTGGTACTCTGCTCCCGGTAGATGCCTACGTTTCCATTGAGAATCCGCCGCCGCCCGGTGGCAAGGGAATTGTCTACATCTCAGGGAACCAGGACGTCATGGGCAACTGGATTCCCAACAAGATACCGCTAATCGACTCCGGGCAGGCCCCCGACAAGATTGCCGATGACCTGATCTGGACAGGCACATTTGGTTTTGCCCCAGGTACCATGCTTCGCTACAAATACACATCCGGTTTACCAAAGGATGAAGACAAGTGGCCAGGCACCGAGGAATTCCCTCTTACTGAGCGTGGCTTGGATGTGACCCAGGAACCGGGCTGCAATACTATGCTCATTCAGGATATCTTCGCCGATCGTCCCAACCCCACTGGTACCTCCGGCCCGAACACTCAAGTTACTGAGGGCTGCGACTAAGTCCGCTTTGACCGGCCAACTACCCGAAAAGCAGCAGCTTCAATCCCAACACCATCAAGAAGCCGACGGCCAGCGTCTGAAATGTCTCGGCGGAAATGCGCCGCAGAATCTGTCGTCCGATTTGTACGCCACAAAAGCCGGCAACAACCAGCAGCCCCACGAGACCGAAGTGCTTCGGATCGAAATACCCCAATGACCAGTAGATACCGACTTTGATGGGATTGAGCAGCACGGAAGAGGCGGCAAAGGAGGCGACAAAGGCCTCTTTGCGCAGGCCCCGGGCAAGGAAGAGTGGCGCCTGTATGGTTCCCCCGCTGGCCGTAACCGCGTCCACCAGTCCGGTAATCGCAGAGATGACTGCGGTGAGACGGGATGAGGGGACCCGCTCCGGGACCAGCTTGAGGAGTGAGTTGGCGCAGTAGCCCAGGACGACCACGGCGATGACCCGAGTCACAACGGCTCCGGGTAGGAGATGGAAGAGGGCCATGCCCAGGCCAATGCCGGGTAGCGCGGCACCGCAGAAGATCGTGATGGTCTTCCAATCAAGCGATTTGCGGAAGACAACCATTTGAGTAGCGGAAAGGCCTAGGAAGAAGAGGGTGGAGATGGGTATGACCGTCTTGATATCCATGAATAGTGAGGCAAAGGTAATGAGAATGATACCAGCTCCAAAACCAGCAACGGTGCTGAACGTGGCGGCCCCCAAGCCTATTAGCGGTAACCAGAAGTAGAGCATTCGAATTCCTCACTCTCGACCATCGAAGCAGGTCAGTGTAACCTTGCCATACGCAAATGTCTCTGCCCTGTTAATATGGAGGTGAAATCATGAGCGAATATCATTTGTCTAAGTTCACGGATAGTTCCTTTGAGGAAGCGGTAGAACAGGTGACTGCCCGCCTCAAGGAAGAGGGATTTGGCATCCTCACCGAGATCGATGTCAAGGCTACTTTGAAGAAGAAGATCGACGTTGACTTTCGTCGGTATGTGATACTTGGTGCATGCAATCCCGACTTTGCCTACAAGGCGCTGGTCATGGAGGACAAGATTGGCGTCCTAATGCCTTGCAACGTCGTGGTCCAGGAGACTGCCAATGGCAGGATCGAGGTTTCAGCCATGAACCCGGAAGTGGCCATGGCCGGCATCGAGAATCCGGCACTTGAGGAGTTTGCTGGCGGGGTCTCAGAGGCCCTTGGCCGCGTAATAGCTGGAATGTAGCCTGCATGGCTTGACGCACTTGCTCTGTCTGCTATTCTTGTAGGTCCGAAGAGTTCGGAACAAGGAGCAGCAGGATGGAGAAGCGGTCGAAGCGACGCCGAGCGGTTTTTTCTCGCGGCTGGTGGATCGCGTTCAGCCTCGGTCTGGTCGCTTCAGTGGTCCTCGCCGAGGGTCTTGCCTACGTCTACATCTCAACGTCCGGCATTATCGTTCCGCTCAAGGAAGGCTGTGATTTTCAAGGCGACTTCAGGGACTACACCGCCGCATATACCCATACCTACACCCTCGTTGAGAACAGTGAGCGATTGACGTGCGGCAAGACGGAGGGGGAAACCAACTACCGGCTCGCAGTTCTGGGAGACTCATTTGGCTACGGTGTCGGAGTGGCTGACTGCCAGGATTTCTCCTCTCTTGTCAATCAACAACTGCCAACTGTTGAAGTGCGAAACGTCAGCCAGGCCGCGGCCGGGATGGAGCAGTACCTTTCCATTACCGAAGAGCGAATCTGTGGTGGCGGATTTGACGGTGTCTTCCTGGTGCTTTGTGGGAACGATTTTCTCGATTCCCCGGAATCGCTGTTGATGCACTGGTCTAAACATTCGAATGTGGCCGGATTGGCTTACTCGCTCATGGGGCGCCCCCCTCCCAATACCTGGGCCATAAGATTTCTCGCTGGACTGGGCATCGTCGAGGCTCCCGCACCAGGCACGCCCCTTAACCTCACCTGGTGGCAGAAGACAGTTCAGCCCGTCCGAGGCAATAGGCGGCTGCTGGTCACCTTGCTGGATGATCTCTCAACGTCGCGGGAGTTTGCTCTCCATCTCTCTGAGCCCCCTGCGGATCGTTCGGCCAGAAATATTGAGTTGTTTCATGACCTGCTGAGTCGAGCGGAAGAATGCTCAACGGACATCTGGGTGGCCGTAGTGCCAAATGGCGCTGCCTACTCGGTCCCACAGCGGGAGTTCATTGCCAGCTACGGTGGTGTTTTGCCGCCCCTCGGTCAACCTGGAAGCGTTGGAGAGATGGCGCGGAAGGTAGCCGAAGAACATGGCGCCCGGTTTGTGGAAACAGACAGGGCATTTGCCCCAGAAGCTGACGCGGCCTACTATGTGAATGACATTCACTGGACCGCTCGTGGGCATCAGATAATGGCAGCTCGATTGTTGGATGCTGTAACAGAGCATGCCAGCGATCTTAAAAATCAGGATGGCAACTCGCAGACCGTATCCCACAATTCGAATTCGCTCACACGCTAAGTCTTCCTCTGCCGTCACAGATGTTTCTTGCAGGTATCCAGGCTTCAGGCCGCTGGATGTCAATTGTGGACCTTATGGAGTGTGGGCTCGGAGATGGAGAGCAGAAAGAGCGCCAGGGGAAAGTTTGGGGCGAGAGTAGGTCGCCACCGATGGCTCGCGCTCTCCATTGGACTGGTGGGGGCTCTGGTTCTCGCTGAGATCCTTGCCAGACTCTATGTTGCATGGTCGGGTCTGGTCGTTGCCGAGAGCGATGAATCCAATTGGCCAAGGAGCTTCACTGACCACACTGCCGCCTATGTTGAGACTTACTCGATGGTGGAAGGGGGCATGCGGTACACCTGTGGCAAGGCGACCGCGGAGACTCCCTATCGCCTGGCCATAGTCGGTGACTCCTTCGCTTACGGCGCTGGTGTGCCCGATTGCGCCGACTTCCCCTCCCTTGTCAATATTGCCCGGCCCGACGTAGTTGTCAGCAATTTTGGTCGGCCCGGTGCGGGATTTGACGAGTATCTGGAGATTACGGAGGAGAAGGTATGTGGGGCTCAGTTTGATGGTGTGCTGCTGCTAATCTGCGGCAACGACTTCCTGGGAGTGCAGGATGGACTGCTGGAACGAGCTGCCTCCTACTCTCGACTGGCTGGACTCGCTTCCGCCCTGATGGAGCGGACCTCCCCAGACAACTTCGCCAAGCAATTCCTCACTAAGCTCGGGCTTGCGGGCCCACTTCCACCGGGGACCCCACTTCCCCTGACCTATAGGCAAATGACGGTGGAGCCCTCTGGTGGGGGGCGGCGGGTGCTGGTCAAATTGTTGGAGGATCTCTCCATCTCAAGGGAGTTTGCACTTCATACCTCTGAACCTCCCGATGACCTTCTAGAGAGCAACCTGGAATTGCTCGATAAGCTCATGGACCGGACCCGTGGGTGCACCCGCGATATCTGGGTAGCGGTGGTTCCCAATGGCGCAACCTACTCGGCCCAGCAAAGGGAGTTCATCGCCTCTTTCGGCGGTATCTTGCCGCCGGAGGGCAAACCGAGCATCATTGAGCAGAAGGTGCGTGCGGTAGCGGAGGAGTGCGGGGTGAATTTCATCGAGACGGACAGCTCATTTGCTCCCGAAGCGGACGAAGCGTATTACGTGAGCGATTTCCATTGGACCGTGGCTGGTCACCGGATCATGGCTGGCCGAGTGCTCAACGCGCTGGCTAAGTTACCTCGACTCTGACAAGCCGTTTCTTGCCTGCTTTGATGATTGGCTTTTTGGTCAACAAGTCGCCTCCAACGGTGGCACCGATGTCGGTAATCTGCTCGTCATTGACCTTGGCCCCGCCTTGCTTGATAAGTCGCTTCGCCTCGCCATTGGAGGGGCAGAGCCCGCCTCGTACCAACAGCTCAATGAGTCGCAACCCGGGGGCTGCCTCTTCGGCGGTCAGTTGCAGGGTTGGCGTGTTGTCAACCTGGGCAGTCGCCAGCGCCGCGATGGCGGAACTGGTCTCGATACTGCCGTCGGGGTCTGCTGCACCAAATTGGCGGGCAACCGCAAGATAGGTATCGGCTGCTGCCTTCTCTCCACGCACGATTCGCAGCAACTCATAGGCGAGGATTTCTTTGGCGCGGTTGATGGCCGGCGCTTCCATCTTGCCTAACCGTTCGCATTCCCCAACCGGCAGGAAAGTGAAAAGCTTCAGGAATCGCTCAACGTCTGCATCATCGACGTTGCGCCAGTACTGGTAGAAGTCAAAATGGGAGGTGCCCTCTTCCGAGAGCCAGACTGCCCCGGCAACGGTCTTGCCCAATTTGGCCCCAGAGGAATCGGTCAGCAGAGGAAAAGTGAGTCCGTAGGCCTGCCGGCCGGTCTCCCGCCGCACGAGGTCGAGCCCGGCCACGATGTTTCCCCACTGGTCCTGGCCGCCCATCTGGAGGATGCAGTCATGCTCTTTGCAGAGAACGACGAAGTCATAGGCCTGCAGGCACATATAGTTGAACTCAAGAAAGGAAAGACCGGTTTCGAGACGCTGCTTGTAGGATTCCATGGCGAGCATACGGTTGACCGAAAAGTGGCGGCCGATATCCCTGAGGAAATCGATGTAGCCGAGGCCATCAAGCCACTCGACATTGTCCACCGCCAGGCCGTTTTCGCCCTCCAGGTCGAGGAACCATGCGAGCTGAGCAGAGATGCTGCGCGCGTTCTCAGCTATCTTCTCGCGAGTCAGCATCTGCCGCATTTCAGATTTGCCACTCGGGTCACCGACAAGGGCCGTGCCTCCCCCGGTCACTGCAATCGGTCGATGGCCAGCCCGCTGCATGTGAACCATGGCAAGGATTGGAACAAGGCTACCCACATGTAGGCTGTCGGCGGTTGGGTCGAAGCCGATGTAGAAGGTAACCGACTCCTTCTCCAACAGCCTGGGTAGTTCCTCCTCGTCGGTGCACTGGTACAAGAAACCCCGCTGGCGGAACTCTTCATAGATACCGGTCATCTTGCTCTCCTTGGATTTCTGTCGGTAGTCTGGAGATGGTAGGCCCAGCAAACCTGACTATTCGTCGTCAGGATCCAGGGTGTCTTCGTCCGCCAGTTCATCGTCACTTTCGCTGGTGAGATCCTTGAACTCGATTTCGTCGGAGATGTCATCGTCCAAATCGAGGTCGCCGAGGTCTTCGTCATTGGTGATTCGAGCGAGGATTACCGTAACGTTGTCACGTCCGCCGTTTTCGTTGGCCAACTGTACGAGGCGATGGCAGGCCTCCTCAAGATCAGGAACGTCCCCCAAAATCTGCCCGATAACGTCATCCTCAATCTCGCCGGTGAGACCATCTGAACAGAGCAGGAAAATGTCCCCCGGTTCAGCCGTGAGCTTCTGCAGGTCAACGTCCACGGTGGCCTTCATGCCCAGGGCTCGTACGATGATATTCTTGTGGGGGAAGTTCTTCTCCTCTTCCGGCGTCAAATGGAGTGACCTTCGGAAATCGTTGAGGAGAGAGTGGTCTTCCGTCATCAGTTCAATCTGTCCACCATGGAAGCGGTAGCAGCGGCTATCGCCGACGTGCGCAATGAAAAGCGTGCCTTCGGCCCCGCTGATTCCCACTGCAGTGGTGCCCATCCCTCGCAATTGCGCCTGCGCCGTTGAGGCCTCGAAGATGCGGCGATTTGCTAGTTTGATGGAGGTAACCAGTCGGTTTGCATGGTAATCGTCCTCAAGACCGGTTCGGAAGGGCCATGTGATCTCTTCGTCTTGACCGGTATCGCTGTAAAACGCTTTGACCGTATCGACCGCCAACTTACTGGCAATTTCTCCGGAGGCATGCCCCCCCATACCGTCGGCGACGATAAAGAGGTCTTCTTCCGGCATGATCAGCAGGGAATCCTCGTTATGGTCCCGCTTCATGCCTACATGTGTGTCCCCAGCAAACTCAATTCTCATGCGCGGGCCCCACCCTCATCAGTTAGGTTTCTGTATCGTAGCACCCATGAGTAAGTCGATCAAATGTTTAGCTACCTTGCACCAGACGCCGGGCGGCTTGCAAGTGACTTGCTAAGAGGATACATTACCAGACGGAACCAGTAGACCAGGAGGAGAGAGATGTCAGGACGCAATGTCGTCGCGCATTTGGTTGCCTGCCTTGTGCTTCTTGTTGCCGGCAACGCAGGGGCCCAGGTTGTCTCGGCTGACCCTGGAGATAGCGCTCCAGCAGTAGTCGAGGAGAAGCAGCCCGACGGATCAATCGTTATGCCGGACGTCTCCCCTGAGCCGAAGAAAGAGGAGAAGCCAGACGAGCCGAAGTCGTCCAAGGCCTTCGGTGGCTCTGAGTTGCTCGTTGGTCGTTTCGTCAAGCAGCCCACCGGTGCGAAGAAGTTCGCCGTAGGAATCAACATTCAATTCGCTCCCATGAATATGGTATTGGGCTCGCAGCGGGACACTCTCATCAATGGTACTGTGGCCGCGGCCTGCGACGGGGACCCGGCCTGTCAAGCGGCGGCGGAGGAGAATATGGATGCGGCCCTCGGGGCGATTGCTGAGATCCCCGAGGACGATTGGAACAGCTTGATAGACGCCGCTTCATCGGACGAGGGATTAGAACAGGCTCTCGGCCAGGCCGTGGACAATGGTGCCATCACCGAAGATGACAAGACTTCGGTGCAGTCATTTGCTGGTGAGCTGCCCCAGGACCAGGCGAAAACAGTCCTTGGTGCGACTCGGCTGCTGGCCCAACAGGACGCGACATCGGTTCTGGTGGAACCCAACATGGAATTGAATTTCAGCTTCATGTCTCTTTCGGTGAAGGTGCCCATGGCCATGGTCATTTTTGAAGAGGAGACGAAGTGGAACTTTGGGAATATCACGCTCGATACCAAATTTGGTGGGAGTTGGGGCTCAAGTGCGGCTGCCTTTGGAATTGGTGCGGGTCTCTCCCTCTACCTCCCCACCGGTTCCGAAGAGGCCAGCAGTATGGCTCTCGCCGACTTGTGGTTCGGTCCAAAGTTCATGCATGGGTACATGACCGCAGCCCCCTATTTCGCGATGGGATTTGACTCATATGTACTCTCGTTGCAGGCCCATGGCGAGTTGGTCAGCCAGCACTATGTCCTGGGCGAGCAAGTCGAGGTAACGGCCGCGGATCAACTCCCGACCCACGTGCTCTACGGCAAGTATGGTGCCGGCGTTGTGGTGATGCCCAATTGGCCTCTTTCGCTCATTGGCGAGATTAACGGGCTCTATCCTATCAATGACGATTCTTCGCCCTACAATGCAGTCTTTGGCATCGCCGGAGTGCAGACCAAACTGCTCTGGCTCAAGGCCGCCGTGGCGGGCCAGTTCCCCATCGTCGCCCCGGAGCCTGAAGACCTTGGAGCCATTGGAGGTGTTAGCCTGGGCGAGCTAGCCAGCTACTCGATTATCGCTCGCGGCTCATTCGTCTTCTAGATGCTGGCCACCGCAGGACGGAGAGATGGGAATCTACACTAAGACTGGAGACCGAGGCACAACCGCCACATTGGCCGGTGACCGGCTCCCCAAGAATCACGTGATCTTTGAAGCCAACGGGGCGGTGGACGAGCTTTCGGCTCAAATCGGTGTGGTGCGGGCCGGGCAGAACTGTCTAACTTCCCAACCGCGATTAGCTGCCTTTCTTGAACGGTTGCAAAAGGACCTCGTTCTCCTGGGGGCCTATATCTCTTCTGGGGAGGCCAGCTATCTGGAGACAATTCGTCTGGGTCCCACAGAGTTTGAAGGTATTGTCGACCTCGTACTGGAGCACCATCCGATCGACGGCTTCATCACTCCCGGGGCCAATGAACTCGAAGCTGCCTGCCACCTGTTGCGCACCGTTTGCCGCCGTGGGGAGCGCCGGTTGGTAGACCTGATGGAGTTGCGACCCGACGAGCGGGCACTCCGTCACCTCAATCGTCTTTCCGACCTCTTCTTCGCCCTGGCGCTCTGGTCGCGCACTCCTTTCGACCTTACCTTTCCCTGACTTGTACAGCGGGTCAAATGTGGTTAGAATCTCGGGGCCACTGCGGAGGGGAAGAATGGGGCGAGTTCTGGGACTTATTGCGGCGATTTGGTTGTCGGGGTTGATTGCAGCCGGCTGCGATTCCGCCAGCCAGCATGCTGACGACGATATTCTCACGGATGCGCAGGTAGTTGGTCCCGAGGAGCTCACGGAGTCGGAGACTCTGCCGGGTGGCGAGATTTCTCCTGAAGAACTCTACCCAGGCCCTCCGGGGGCGACTGGAGTCTTCGAGAAGGAACGAAACAGCTTTTATGATCAGCCCTATCCCAGCGACACTCGCCTGCGACCCAACGGACGACCGAATCTCGAGGATTTTCCCAACCCGGCAGGGCTGCCCATTCTGGATAACTACATCAAAGTGGCCGAATCGCGACTCGATGGTTTTGGCAACAACTCAGCGATGTACTTTCGATTTGACGCCTCCCTGACCAATGTCTACTTCCCCATGGTCTATGGCACTGTCTCAGCCGATGCGCCGCTCTTTCTTGTGAACATCAGTTCGCAGTCCCAGTTCTACGGGGAGTTCGTTCCCGTGGAAATGCGGTGGTGGGAGCGAGAGGCACCATCTGACGACTACTACCTGTTGCCAAGGACACTTATTGTCCGCCCCGTTGGCGGCTTCCCGCTGCGCCCCGGAGACACCTATGCCTGCGTTGTCACTCGTCGCCTGAAGGATGCCAACGGCTACCACCTGGGCGTCAACGAGTTGGTCGAGCGCGCCCTCTCCGGAGATGCCTCAGCACCATTGTACAACATTTTTTCGCCACTCCGGACCTGGCTGGCTGAGACGCCGGGTGTAGCCCACACGGATGTGGCCATTGCAACGGTCTTCAAGGTGCAGGATCCAGTCAAGGAAATGGTTCAAGCCGCTCGGTATCTTTGGGAGGACTTCACTCCCGAACTGACCGGGCCGGTGCAGTCGAAGCCCACCGGCAACGACTTTCTACTCTTCGAAGGGGAGTACCTGGCTCCCAACTTTCAGACTGGCCAGCCCCCTTACGATTCGGGGGGAGAGATACTCTTCGATGAAGCGGGTGACCCCAAGACCCAGTGGATGGAGAAGATTACCTTCGCACTTACCGTGCCCGAGGGGCAGACAATGCCTGGAGCAGGTTGGCCAGTGGTGATGTACTCGCACGGGACCGGAGGTAGCTACAAGGGATTCGTCAAGTCGATCGCCTCGTGGTTCACCGACCAGGGCATCGCAGTGATTGGGATTGACCAACCGCTCCACGGAAAGCGGTACGAAGGTCCCCCCATTGACGTGGAGTTCTACTCATTCAATTTCACCAACCCCTACGGTGCGCGCAGTCTCTTCCGTCAGGCTGGCCTCGATTTCGTAACGCTCACTCGTCTGCTCCAGAAAATGACCTTCTCGGTTGCGGGGCAAGAGATCCGTTTCGATTCGACGCGGGTAGGATATTTCGGCCACTCTCAGGGCGGCCTGACCGGGGCCCTTTTCCTCGCTGTGGCTCGTGACCTGAGAGCCGCCGTGCTTTCCGGTGCGGGCGGCGGACTCTCCGACACAATTCTCCTGCGCAAACAACTCGATAGCGGTACCAACTTTGACATCAAGGCCACCCTCGAAGGCTTGCTTGAACTGGAATATGAAGACGAATTGGACCTCTTTCATCCGGTCTTGACGTTGGTACAAACTCTGGTGGAGACGACGGACCCTATAAACTACAGTCCCTACTACCTGGACAACCGTTTTGTCGATGACCCCGTGAATCTACTCATTACGGAGGGTGTTGACGATCCCTATACTCCGGCAGTGACAACCGATGCTCTTGCAATTGCCGGTCGCATCCCTCCGATCGCTCCAAAAGCACATGAGCATCCCGGTTTTGATCTTCTCGAACTAGCGCCTCTCACTCTTCCGGTACAAGGCAATCAACAATCTGCAGACGGTAGGGTCGCCACTGCCGCGTTGGCCCAGTTCGCGGGGCATGGCCATTTTGTCGTCTTTGAAAACCCTACCTGCAGAGCCTATTACCTCTCCCTCTTTCTGAGTGCATTCGCCGGTTCCGGAGCCCCTTCAATTTCAAATTAGTTCTTTCTTTCCCACCGCCAGAATACTACTATCGCAGGGCCGCGGTACCGCGGGACAGCTAGAGGTTGGCATGGCTCGTACGGTAATCGAAAGAGTTCGTGACCAGGAGGCACTCCTGGCCCTTTTCGGTCAGGACCCGGTGCGTAATGCCTACCAGATCGGGTCAATGGGACCTGGTTACAAGGACCATACCCGACACTACTGGTTGACTCGTCTCGGTGAACCGCAGGCGGCGATGACTGTCTATGACGGACTCTCTGCCCCGGCGCTCTTCACCTGGGGCAACCGAGATGACCTGGCGCTTCTCGTCAAGCAACTCTCTGGACAACTTCCGGGACGAATGGTAGTCCACCGCTATCCTGAACACGCTGATGTCCTGGGCCAGGATTTGAAAGTCAGGTCGGCCCGCAAAGAAGTGCGAATGACCTTGACCAAGAAGTCCTTTAAGCCTGCTCCATATGATGGGGAGGTCGCCCGCCTTACCCATGCCGACACCGCCGGGATTGTTCGGCTCTACTCGAACTACCCCGACAGTTTCTTTGAGCCTTACCAGTTGGAGTCAGGCTACTACTTTGGCTTGAACGTCGATGGCGAACTCGTGAGCGTGGCTGGCATTCATCTGATCTCAGAGCAGATGGGGCTCGCGATGCTGGGCAACGTGGTGACCTCTCCTCGAGCTCGAGGAAGGGGATACGCCCGCGTTGTTACTTCTACATTATGCGCAGCTCTCTTCGAGTCGTTCGAGCTGCTGGCCTTGGATGTTCCCATGGGCTCCACCTCGGCGCGCAACGCCTTTGAGGCCCTGGGCTTTGAATCCCGCTTCCATTACGAACAAGTGCTGGTCCATCGAGGGACTGGCTGGGTTGACGATGACTGACAGTTTCTCTTTTGAGCATATCCGTTATGACATCCAGAACGCTCGCTTGTCGGTGTTGGACCAGACTCTGCTACCCGCCCGGGAGGTCTGGGTAGATTGCCAGCATGTCGAGTCCGTAGCTGGAGCAATAGTCAACATGCAAGTACGCGGCGCTCCTTTGATCGGGTTAGTGGCTGCCTACGGTATGGCCATTGCCGCCGCCCATCTGGACGGCGATGAGCAAAGCTTTATTGACGGGTACGCGGCCGCTGCCACCAAACTGGCAGCCACCCGCCCCACTGCCGTCAACCTCTTCTGGGCCATTGAGAGAATGCAGCGCATTGCCGCTCCGCTGGCCAATCTGCCTTCTGCGCAGCGCTACCGGGAATTGGCCAATGAGGCCGTTGCCATTCACCTTGAAGATATCGCAATGTGCCGCGCTATTGGTGGATTTGGCGGCGAATTGGTCTCCGACGGTGAGTCCATCATGACCCACTGCAATGCCGGTGCCCTGGCAACCGGGGGCTACGGTACTGCACTGGGCGTCGTGAGGGGGGCTGTGGAGCAAGGCAAAGCGGTTCGGGTTTTCGCCAGAGAGACAAGACCACTCTACCAGGGCAGTCGGCTAACGGCCTGGGAATTGGCTAAAGATGGCATCGAAGTGACAGTCATCCCGGATAGCTCCGCTGCGCACTTGATGCGTACGGGGCGCGTCGACAGAGTGGTCGTTGGAGCTGACCGCATTGCCGCCAACGGCGATACCGCGAACAAGATCGGGACCTATGATCTGGCGCTGGTAGCCAAAGCCCACGATATTCCAATGCACGTTGCTGCACCATACTCAACGGTGGATTTCAACATTGGTGATGGAAGTCAGATTCCCATCGAGGAGCGCGCTGAAGGGGAAGTGAGAGGTTTGGGTGAATCGCAGCTTGTGCCTGAGCGCGCTGCCGTTTGGAATCCTGCGTTTGACGTCACTCCGGCAAAGTGGATTACGTCGATCATAACGGAGGCCGGCGTTGCGAAGCCCCCCTTTGCTGAGAGTCTGCGGCGTCTGCTTGCGGACAAAGCGCAATGAGACGGCGGATGGTGACTGGAACGCTACTTGTCGCCATTATTGCGACCATCGGTATTCTAGCACCTCAACCCGTTGAGCCCCCGGCGAAGCCGGGACTGGAGTTCTTCACGGCAAAGTATGGGGCATGGGGTCTGGCCAGGGTGAGAGTCCTGCGCTTCGACCCAGAGGAATTTGAGCTTCGTCTGCTGCAACCTCCGGAAGGTTCCAGCCTCGCACGGGTTTCACAGATGCCGGGCTGTAAGGAAGCCCTCGCCTGCTTCAACGGTTCCTTCTTCAAGGAGGAGGGAGGAGAGCCGCTTGGCTTGCTGGTTACCGGTAACGTCCTTTGGCAACCGCTCCGCTCTGTCAGTTGGGGAGTCTTCTGGTTGGACCGCCAGGGAATACCTCATGTTTCCCGGCGCACCGACTTCAATCGAAAGATCAAGCCAGAGCAGGATGTCTCTTTCGCCATTCAATCAGGGCCCACGACTCTCCTCAATGGGTCGGTCAAGAAGAAGGACCACAAAGAGCTGGCGCGGCGGACCTCAATTGGCATTGATGAGCAGGGCCGGGTGATTGTCCTGGTCGCCAATTTTCCTGTGAAACTTGCGTCTCTCGCTGAGTTTGCGCAGAGCAAACTGGCTGCGACGGACCTTATGAATCTTGACGGCGGCTCCTCAACTCAACTCATTGTGCAGGACGGTCCAAATGAACCCAAAGTGCTTGGTTTTCCGGTTGCGGTAGGAGTCGGAATCTACCCGCGATCTGCCGCCGGAACGGGTGACAAGGCATCAGCCAGTCCAGACTCAGAGAAGTAGCGGGTCCAGTCAAACGCTGGACCGGGATCGTTTTTACGTCCACGCGGTCGAGCCACATGCTCATGACCGACTATGTTCTCCCGCTTGATGGGGAGCACCGCCACCAGCGCCCGAGTGAGTTCGGCCAGAACCCGGTACTGTGCTGCAGAGTATTCGACATCCCGATTCGGCACGAATACCAGGTCCAGCCCGACGCTGTAACTGTTCACGTCTCCCCGTCCATGCAGTTCACCGATTCCCGCATGCCAACCCCTTCGGGCAACCGAGACCAGTTGCACCAGGGTTCCGTCGCGATCGATTACGTAGTGGGTCGAGACCTCCTTGTCAGGGCAGGAGAGATGCTCTACCGAAGGGGCGAAATCGAGGGCGGTGAAGTGGACAACAAGGGTGTCAATGGTGACGTTTGCAGGACGCTCATTGTGGTTGGGGCTTGGTAGCCACCCACAAGTGAGGCCACTCTCGTGGAGACGACTCAAGACTCTCTTGTCCACTGAGGCCAGAGCCATCAGTATGTGCCTCCACCGATGAACTCACGTACCACGGAGTTGCCTGGAATAGTGGGACTGTCCAGGAGCGGCTCCACTTTCGAAAGGAAACTGCACACCCGCTCCGCCCGTTCGCAGCCATCGGCTGTGCCGCTGCCTTCCTTCAGGTAGGCTTCCAGGTGGGCCAGCAAAATGGGCCGGTAGAGTGGAATCTCATATGGGAATGTGCCGTTGAGCACGAAGTCCGCATCGCCGACATAAGGGATGATATGCTTCTTTTCACTGCGTCGCACGTAGTGCCAGTGGTTTAGCGTCTGGTCAGGTGTGACGTTGCGATGGACTTTGTCGCGAGCCATGCGTCGCAGTAGCCGCACGTCGGTCCAGCGAATCCAATTCCCCGCCTGATCCAGGGTCTGAGCAAGCGCCTCAATGTATACCTTGTACTTCACTTCTTCGGGTATCTTTGTGGTCAGCCCCTTGTAAAGTCCGTGAAGTGTGTCCAGCAAGGCCACCTGATTG
Source organism: uncultured Myxococcales bacterium (assembly GCA_964522395.1). Classification (GTDB taxonomy): domain Bacteria; phylum Myxococcota_A; class UBA9042; order CAIXZC01; family CAIXZC01; genus CALGBT01. The sequence continues at coordinate 5,229 of CAZFVN010000027.1, read as the reverse complement.
CGGCCCAGCTTCATGGGAATCGTCTCCTCCACCCGTCGTCCCTGGTGGAAATCGAAGATAGGAGAGTCAATGCGCTTACCTCCCAGCAGCTTCACCAGATGTTCATTGAGCAGGGGTAGGTCGATGGCTTCCGGAGTTTCATAGTCGTAGTCACCGGTATCATCCTGCGGCTGGTACTCCAGGGAGCGGAAGTAGTTGTCCACGTTAATGGCCACCAGCTCCATCCCTCGTGACCTCAGCTTCTCGGAGATCCGGTTGGTCGTGGTGGTCTTCCCCGAAGAGGAGGGACCGGCCACAATCACCAGTTTGACCTCACCTCTCTTTGAGGCAACCTGGTCCGCTACAGCTTCCAATTCCTGGTCGAAACGTGCTTCACTTTCGCGGATGACCCGGTCCATCTGGTTGGCTGCAATCAACTCGTTCAAACCGTCAATTGAGAAGGTGCCGTGCTGGACGTTCCAGGCGAGGGTATCCCACATCGTTCGGTAAGGGGTCGGTCCGTGCGGTGCGCGCGAGGAACCGGTGGCCTGCTCGCGCGCGGTGCGACGATTCTCGCGGTAGACAATGAATGCTCGCGCGGTCTTGACGTGCCCGCCTGTGATCAGCACCTCTTCAATGATATCCTGGATCGTCTCCACCGTTGGGACGGAGTCTCTCTCAAAGCGGTCCTCCACCGTCATTACTACTCGCTCAGTTAGACGCCGTGCACGTCGCATGTTGGTGCCGCCCACCGAGGCTGCGGCCTTGTAGATGGCGAAGATGATGCGCTCCGGATCGAAAGGGACAACTTCTCCGTCACGCTTCTCCACCGTCATAATCAGGGACTTCTTCATGGTCCAGACACCACTTTGCAAGTTCGTCGACAACTTAGCAAAACGGCTTATCGCAGGCAAGCTACAAATCTCTTGAGCGCACCGGTGCTTTTCCTTACGCTGGAAGATGGGAGAAGGGTATGGGTGAGCGAATTGAATGGGAGTTGGTGCCACGGGTCCGGCCTGATCGGCAGGATGCAGTTGAGGAGCTGGCGGCGCAGATTCTGCACCTCGATGCTGCGCTGGAGTTAGCGCGGAACCAACTCAGCGAGGAAGACGAAGAGCGGCTGCTGGATTTGCACGTACGGATGGCCGATTGCCTGCTCTCTCCCTGCGAGGCGGCAAAGACTCCTCTCCTGCGAGTCAGGGAGAGGTGGCGAGAACTTGCTGCCAGTGCTTTGGCTTCACTGCCCCAAAGCGAAGGCCTTGACGAAGAGAGCTTCTTCAGCCTTATGGGCCAGCAGCATGACTGCTCAATGTGTGACGGCAAGAGTAGCTTCCCCGGTGTCTCAGGGGTGCCCTGCGAGTTCAACCTGACTCCGCTCGCGCGGATCTTGCCCCAGGACGAGCTATGGGAAGCCGCCCAGTTCGAGTTGCTGCCAGAGGAAATGGTAAGCTTCGCATCCGAAGTGGAAACTAGGAGGCGGACCGCCACCTTCGCCGACGTCGGAGGGTTGGATGCCACAGCCTACCTGGCCGAGATAGAACGCTATCTCCGCTTCTGGGCCCATCTCGGATTCGGGGTGGCCCCGGCCTATGTGGATGAGGCCAAGGATGTGGATAAGGATCCTTCCTGACGAATTCTAGAGAGCTTTCCAGACGCGAATCAGTTCTTCTTGCATCTCACGGACCGCGGCGAACCGATTGTCCGGTTCCTTGGCCATCGCGATTTGCAACAACTCGACCACCGAAAGAGGTATCTCTGGATTGTGTACCCGTGGGTCGGGGAGCGCTTCGCGACGAATTGCCCGCACCATCGATTCTACGCTTTTGCGCTTAAACGGGGGTTGTCCGGTGAGCATCTTGTAGAGCGTCGCACCCAGTGAGTAGATATCTGCCCGGAAATCAACGGCAGCGGCATCCCGGGTCTGCTCTGGCGGCATATAGACGAGGGTACCGATTCCCATCTTGCGCTTTTCAGGTGCGGCGTCTTTGAGCACTTTGGCAATGCCAAGATCCAGTAGCTTCACCTTGCCATCTTTGGTGAACATGATGTTTGAGGGCTTGATGTCACGGTGGATAACCCCTTCTCCATGCGAGAAATCGAGGGCCAGGGCCACCTGAATCGCGATACTGAGGGCTAGATTTACCGGCAGCTTCCCATAACGCTTGATCCACATGCCAACATCTTCGCCCTCAACATACTCCATGGCGATGTAGAGTAGTCCACCCAGAGTTCCTGCGTCGATGGTCTGGACGATATTCGAGTGGTTGAGTCGGGCCCCCGCCAGAGCTTCTCGGACGAAGCGGTCCACGGCCTTGCGATTCGGCAGCATCTCCTTGCGCAGAACTTTGACTGCCATGGGGCGTCCGAGTCGAACGTGTTCAGCTAGAAGAACCACCGCCATGCCGCCCATGCCCAGCACCCTGACGAAGCGGAATTTGCCAATGGTCCGACCCACAAGACTGGCGGGATCGGCTTCCAGTAAGTGTTCGCGATTGGGGCGGTCACCGTAGTTGTCGTCCCGTCCCGAGGGCAATCCGGGACTAACCATTATGGGGGAGCGTCCAAGTAACACCAGGTCTCCCACATGAATCGCACATCGCTCAACCTTGCGTCCGTTGACAAAGATGCCCTCGTCCACCGACTTGTCAGTGAGCAGGATGTCACCTTGTATAACCTTGAACTCGGCGTGGCACTCTTCGACACCAGTGCCGGACATGTGGATTGGACATTGCTCGGCGGAACCGGCGAGCAATGTGTCACCCTCCTTCATGGGGTAGATGTCGTCTGCTCCATCGTAGTTCTTCACGACAACATAGGCGATGGGGGCGGGGCCGGGGTCGATGAAGGTCGGCTCCAGGGGAGGCGCCAGGTTGAAAGCTCCCAATTGGTCGGGAACTCGCACCGACCGGCCGCAGCGTGGGCAATTTACTGGCTTCCCTTCGTCGCCGGCACTAGCGTTGAACTGAACCCGGCAAGCGCCACAAACTACTACCGCTTTCTGCTGTTGCTCAAGCACGTCGCGAATCTGGTCAGGGGTAGCATATCCCTTCGCAATCAACAGGTCCCCAAGCAACTTCTCCAGACCCTGAGAAGTCAAACGATCCTGTGCCTCAAGCGCTTCAGAGAGTTGTTTCTTTGAGAGAATCCCCCGGTCCAACAGCAATGTACCCAGCAGTGCCATGGCAACTCCTTGCAGATGCGGTCCACCATTGTAGTGTGCTTTCTTCCCCGCTGCAACAACGAGCGTTCTTTCTGCGGCAATTGCGCTGTGTCTCGATTCCCTTGTCATCGAAGCGAAGCGCAGCGTAGTCGAACCCGTGTCTTCTTCGCAGTTCCCCCCAACCGCGCCACCAGCAACCGCCTCTCGCCTTGTTACTTTGCCGCGGCCCGAGGCCTGACGCCGCCATTACGCACCACCCAATCAGTCCTGTCAGCGCTCTCGGTCCTTGCGTTTTGCGACGTCTTTTCCCACGTTCGCTCTGAAGCTTTCTCGCTACGGCGCAGTCGGTCACAAGTAGTGCGCACCACCCGACCAGCCGACGAAGACTGGCAGACCCCTATGGTGCGTATTCACTATGAGTTGTAATGTGCCCCGACGGAGACACCCATAAGGGCGGGCCGTGGCCACAGGCCGCTCACTCCGCGGGAACTACAACCTCGCGAGGTGGGTAGACGACAGTGGTTTGGCCGATCCCGCAGTTGCCCCAGCGATTGCTCCCCCAGCAGAAGACTCGTCCTGCCCGGCTGACTCCGCAGCAGTGGAAGTAGCCGCACGCAACGCTTGCCATTCCTCCGTCGGCCACCAGGTCCTGCGACTGGAGGACTGGTTGGAGATCACGCGGGGGTGGCAGTATGGCGCCGTCTCCGAGCAGTCCCATTAGATCGTCCCCCGCACACTCAACTGTACCATCGGCCATTGTGAGGCATGTCATATGGATGTTCGCGGAAACATCGACAATGTCGTCTCGGGGCGAAACCAGCGCAGGGTCAAGGGCATAGTAGTCTTGTCCGTTCTCGCCAAGCATCTCTCCGAGGCCGCCGAACTCTGCAGAGCCCCAACACCACGCCTCTCCTTTCGAGGAAACCGCACACGCATGCTCTTGATCTACCGCGAGGAGATGGAACTCCTCCGGAGAGCTCACTGGTGTCGGAGTGGGTGAGGCTTCCTCGCTTCCGTTGCCCATGGGGCTATATGCGTCCCCCCAACAGAGCACTTCCCCGGAGTCGGTAAGCGCGCAGCCTCCCCTGTAGGCCACCCCCACCATCTTCACGGCCTCCAGCCCCCCAATCTGTCTCGGGTCGTCCCCGGTCCCGTCCACCTCGGGGAGATTGTCTCCCCAGCAATATACGTTTCCCCCCTCCGATACTGCGCAGATGGCTCCAGTCTTGACAGACAGGCTTGTCAACGGTTCAGGTGCCTGGATTGGGCGCATCTCGTACTCCAGATACTCGTCGCACTCCTCTCCATCTTCCCACGGTAAGCACCCCCAGCAAAACAGCTCACCGCCCTCAGATACTGCGCATCCGGAATTGTGCGGATCCCAGACTTCGCCGAAAAGGGCTATCGCTTGAGCCTTCTGGAGTTCTGGTATCTTCTGAGGAAAGAACGCCGCAGGATTGAGCCCTGTAGGCCCGGGAGGTCTTCCCCAGCACAACACCTCTCTGCCGACGTTGCTGGTGCATGAGCCGAATGGGCCGGAAAACACCTTCTCAATACCGTCAAGCCCGGCAACCAGCTTGGGCTGGAGAACATCGGGCCCCACTCCAGAGCCGCTCCCTATAGAACTCCCCCACGCAAAGAGCCTTCCGTCCCCATCGAGCGCCAGCAGGCCCCTCACTTGCCCCTGGCCATCGATCGCCACTACGTTGTCTAGTGCTTCAATCGTCACCGGCTCCACCGCGGCATCATGCGAAAGCCCCGTCACACCGAGCGAAGTGCAGCCACCGCAAAGCACGCGGCCCTCGTCGGTAACTGAACAGATGGTATCATGCGACACGGCCACCGACACTGACCCTTCGAATCCGCTGAGCCTGGTTGGGCCCGTCAGCCGCGATGCATCTTCGCCGCATTCGTCGCCGGGCAACGGCACTCTGCCCCAGCACCACACCTCCGTCTCCAGACTGACAGTGCAAACCTTGTTGGTGCCACAGTCTAGGTAGACTATATGGGACGGTAGATCGGCAATCTCTGAAGGCAAAAAAAAAGGCGGGCCGTCCAAGAACGAGTTGTTTCCGTGTTCAAGAACGATC
>CAZFVN010000026.1:523-43261 GCA_964522395.1 uncultured Myxococcales bacterium | reverse complement strand
ACGCCATACCTCCCTTCAAGAACGGACCGGGGTACAGCCGTGATCAGATCGCTGCTCTAGCTTCGAGTCATGAAGTTACTTGTTTGGTTGGGTAACCGGAGGTAGAGTGGAGTTGACTTTGCATGGACCTCTGGGGGAAGCATGAAGGGACCTTTCACCGTAATCATAGTGGACGACGAGGCGCCCATTCGTAAGGCGCTCAAGCGAGTCCTCAAGTATGAATCTTACAACGTAGTGGATTTCGGCGACCCGCAGGAGGCCTTGCAGTACGTCAGGGACAATCCGGCTCACCTGATAATCTCCGACCACACTATGCCTGGGATGCTCGGCATTGATCTGATGCGCAAGATCCGGCTGTTGCGACCCAATACCATTCGCGTAATGCTGACCGGCAATGCCAATCTGGATATGGCTATGCAGGCCATCAACGATGGTGCGATCTACCGATTTCTGACTAAGCCCTGGGACAATAACGACTTGTTGCTCGCGGTCCGTTTGGGGCTGCGGCACTATGAAACGGAGTCGGAGAACCGCCGCCTGCTCGCGCTGGTCAAGAAGCATCAAGCGGTGCTGGAAGACCTGGAGCGCCAACAACCTGGCGTCACGGGACTGAAGAAGAACTCAGAAGGGGCGATAGTCATAGACGATGATGACATCGAGGAAGCTCTGGCCGAGTTGGAGAAGCTCGGCCAGTAGGTCTGTCTGTATCCGGCCATAGAAGATGACCAATTTGGAGGGTTTGCGGTGTCCTACACGATTGCGATGGTGGACGATGACCGTCTGGTCCATGATCTTTTTGCAGCGCTCCTAACTGCCGAAGGTTTCGTGGTGCAGACTTTCGAGCGAGGCGAAGACCTTCTCGAGTGGATTGAGAGTAACGACCCCGCTGTCTGCATCTCGGATTATCAGTTGCCTGACATGGATGGATTGGAAGTGCTGGAGCAGGTCCGGAAGCTGCGCCCGGCGTGCCAGCGCATCTTGATTACCAGTTTTCTCGACACTCAGTCGATGAAAACTGCCCTAAATTCCGGGACCATCCAGTACTTCCTGGCCAAGCCGTGGGATAACGATGAAGTTATTACCACCGTGGACGGGGCCGTCGCGCGCTTCATCCAGCAGGGGCGCCAGGATGCCATGGCCGCGCTGATGCAACGTCAAAACGAGGAACTGGACACCATGACTCGGCAACTTGAGTCGATGGTGGACCGGCGGACGCGGCAGATTGAGCGCGCCAAGAAGGAGTGGGAGCGCACCTTCGACGCGATAACCTCACCTCTGACTCAGGTAAACGGTCATTTTGATGTACTGAGAGCCAATGTTGCCACCGCAGCCCAGGCCGGCAAGCATGTACGGGAGTTGCCCGGGAGCAAGTGCCACGACAGCATCTTTGGCCGGCAGGAGCCCTGCTTGAACTGTCCCTTGCAAGAGGCTCGAGGGGAGATTGCGGAGTATGGCGGGGCTGAGGCGGAAATTGCCGACGATGCCAAGGACAAGGCTTTCCTGGTCTCCATATATCAGTTCGATCGAGACGTCGAAAACCCTCGATATGTCTGCTACTACAAGGACATTACGGAGGAGAAGAAGCTCCAATTGCAAGTCGTCCAGTCGGAGAAAATGGCCGGCATCGGGCAGCTTGCCGGTGGCGTGGCACACGAGTTGAACAACCCCATCGGAGTGATTCTGTCATTCACCCAGTTCAGCAAGGAGACGGCCTCAGAAATTGGTGACGAGGAGCTCATTGACAACCTCCAGGAGATTGAAGCTGCAGCACAACGGTGTAAGGGTATCGTTGGCGGGATGCTGGAGTTTTCTCGACCCTCTGTAGACGAGCAAATGGCCCCTGTGAGTCTGGCGGAGATAGTGGAGAAGGCACTCTTCCTTGTCTCCACCCAACGGGCATCGCGTGACGTGGAAATTGTCAACGAGCTGGCTGAAGACCTGCCACTCGTGATTGGCAACAACAATCAGCTCCTCCAGGTCTTCATTAATCTGGTGCGTAATGCCGTGCAGGCTATGGGGTCTGGCGGCACTCTGGGGCTGCGTAGCGGCATTGATGGGCGTAGCCAGATCCGAATCTCCGTGACCGACAGCGGTCCGGGCATTCCCGCCGCCAAGTTGAATCGTATCTTCGAGCCATTCTTCACCACCAAAGCGCCTGGCGAGGGCACCGGCCTGGGGCTCTCCGTCTCTTACGGCATCATCGAGCGGCATCAGGGTTCCATTGAGGTTGCGAGCGACGAGGGTAAGGGGGCTACCTTCACCGTCGTATTGCCTCCTGCCCCCTCTGGCGACTGAATCATCCCAACTTTACAAGATCTACTGTGTACTGTATGTTAGGCGCCCGCGGACGGGCCCGACTCCGTTAGGTGATTGATGCTGGGTACGATGCCGCAGTCCAGACCAGGATGAGGAGTGGCTGTGAACTACAAGAAGACCCTGAATCTTCCCCGAACGAAGTTCCCCATGCGCGCCAGTCTGGCCCAGCGGGAGCCAGACCGCGTCGAAAACTGGGACAGTGAAGAGACCTACCGGAAAATGGTCGCCCGCAATGAAGGGAATCCTCGCTTCATCCTCCACGACGGTCCTCCTTATGCCAATGGCTATATACACTCGGGCACAGTGCTCAACAAGATCTTGAAGGACTTCGTCGTCAAGTACCAGAACATGGCCGGCTATCAGTGCGAGTATATCCCCGGCTGGGATTGCCACGGTCTCCCCATCGAGAATAACGTCGAGCGGGAGATGGGGCGCAGCAAGGATGAAGTCTCGGTTGGTGAGTTTCGGCAAATGTGCCGGGAGTTCGCGCTGCGCTTTGTGGACATTCAGCGCGACCAGTTTCGACGTCTGGGTGTTCTGGGAGCGTGGGAAGAACCCTATTTGACGCTCCGTCTGGGCTACGAAGCAACCATCGCCCGCGAGTTCGGCCGTATCGTCGGGACTGGCGCTCTCTACAAGCGGAAGAAGCCGGTTCTTTGGTGTGCGCACCACGAAACTGCCCTGGCCGAAGCAGAGGTGGAGTACGAAGACCTTTCCTCTCCCTCCATCTGGGTGAAATTCGCGCTAAATGAATCGGCGCGAGAGCGATTCACCAATCTTCCAGCAGACAAGCCGGCCTACGCAGTGATTTGGACCACAACGCCGTGGACACTCCCGGCAAACCTGGCGATAACGCTTCATCCAAAGCTTGAGTACTCATTGCTCGATGGAGGCGAGGAGGCCTATCTCGTGGCCACCGAAAGAGAGGAGGCCTTTGCCCGGGATTGCGACCTTGGGGAAGTTGAGACGTTGGAGATTGTGCGCGGTGCGAGCCTGGAGAATGCCTCTTGCCGCCATCCGTTCGTCGAACGGGACTCGCTTCTAATCCTCGGGGACTTCGTCACCACGGAGAGCGGGACTGGTTGCGTTCACACCGCTCCGGGACATGGTGCCGACGATTACGTTGCCGGACTTCGCTACGGGCTGGAGGCTTACGCACCGGTAGACGACCAGGGACGGTTCACTGACGAGGTCCCAGAATTTGCGGGTCGTGACGTTTTTGAGTGTGACCCCGATATCGTAGAGATGCTGCGTGGCAAGGGAGTGCTCCTTGGACACCGGACTTTCGCCCACTCCTATCCAACTTGTCAGCGTTGCAAGCATCCCATTGTTTTCCGGGCCACGAGCCAATGGTTCGTTTCCATGGAGAAGACCGGTTTGCGAGAGCAGGCGACCGAGATTATTCCCACGGTGCAGTGGATCCCGCCTCGAGGGGAGCAGCGCATTGGTTCCATGGTGGAGACGCGCCCGGACTGGTGTCTCTCCCGGCAGCGTCTCTGGGGTGTTCCCATTGTCGCCTTCTACTGCAAGTCTTGCGGCAAGGTCCTGCTCAACGAGCAGGTTGTCTACCATGTCGCTGACATCTTCGAAAAAGAAGGGGCGGATGCATGGTTCACCCGTCCGGCCGGAGAGTTGCTGCCAGAAGGCACCTTCTGCTCCGGCTGTGGGAAGGATGATTTCGAGCAGGAGAGCGATATCGTCGATGTCTGGTTCGAATCGGGAGTAAGCTACGCCGCGGTCATCGAAGAGCGCTACGGTGAAGGCACTATTAGCGACCTCTATCTGGAGGGATCGGACCAGCATCGTGGATGGTTCCAGTCGACACTCCTGGAATCTGTGCTGACCCGTGGAAAGGCTCCCTACAAGGCGGTACTGACCCACGGCTTTGTGGTTGACGGTGATGGGCGAAAGATATCGAAGACCCTCGGCAACTACGTTCCGCCCGAGGAGATCATCAATCGAAATGGCGCCGAGATCTATCGCCTCTGGGTTGCCGCCGAGAACTATCAGGAAGATGTTCGGATTTCCGATCAGGTAATCAAGACTCTGACCGATGCCTATATGAAGATCAGGAATACGTTTCGATTCCTCCTGGGCAACCTCAACGAATTCAATCCCGATACCGATCGAGTGGCTCAGGCAGATATGTTGCCGTTGGACCGCTACATGCTGCATCGGACCGGTCGCTTGGTGGAGCGCATCCTCGCGTCATATGGAAGCTACCGCTTCCATGATATTTACCAGCAGGTTGTTCAGTTTGCCACGGTTGAGCTATCGGCCTTCTATCTGGACATTTGCAAGGACCGACTCTACGTCCATCCCGATTTCTCCATTGAGCGGCGTAGTGCGCGTTCGACGCTATACGAAATATTGTCTGCTTTGGTGAGCTCTCTGGCCCCCATCCTCTCCTTCACATGCGAAGAGGTCTGGGGGTATATGCCCCACGGAGCCGATCAAGCGGAGAGTGTATTCTTGACCGATCTACCAGGCGAATTGCCCGCCCAGACTAGTGATGATGCGCTGGCATCTAAGTTTGACGAGATCCTGGAGTTGCGGGCGCTGGCCCAGAAGAAGATGGAAGACCATCGGGTCGCCAAGGAGATTGGACATTCGCTCGATGCCCTGCTCACCGTCCGTATCGGTCGGGAACATTCCTGGTTTGTAACAGTTAAGGACCTCGAAGAGCATCTGCGGGAGCTGTTCATTGTTTCTGGCTTCGTTCTCGAAGAGACATCGGGCGATGATCTGGAGATTCTGGTGCAGCGGGCTGGAGGGGAGAAGTGTGCCCGCTGTTGGCATTGGTCGGAAACTACTGGAGCAGACGCCCGGTACGAGGGAACCTGCAGCCGTTGCACAGGAATCCTCCATGAAATGAGTGAGATAGATGGGTAAGTGGACGAAGTGGTTCTTCTTTGTTGTTGTGGTCCTTTTCACCACGGGTCTCGACCTGGCAACTAAGTACTGGGCGGCCAGCAATCTGGCCAATCCTGAGCATGCGCTGCCGCTAGCCGTTGGTGCGGACGATGCCGGGAAGTCCGTGGAGGCCTTCTTGGCCAGAAGTCGGCTCTCGGGGGTTGGGCCGGGAGATGTCATTCTCCTTTCCACGCCGATCAAGGCCGAGCCTGAAAGCAACTATCCAGTGGAGAGGGTAGGGCTCGATCGGGGCTATTTCCTTTTTGCTGATGAGTCCCACGTCGATGCTCCGCTCCACCTTTACAATCCTGCGCTCAAAGAGTTTTACGAGAAGCGGCAGGCCGGGGAAGCCGTGGGAGCCGACTGGAAGTCCGCTTGGCAGGACCGTGAGGTCGGCTGGGTGGAACTTCTCACTGAGAATCTTCCTACCATTGATGAAGAGGAGGCCGCTGCGGCCCTGGTTGAGGGGCGCATCCATCCCATTCCCATACAGACAGTTCATCCCCCGGGTGCAATGAAGCTTGAAGAGGGTGACACCCTCATGGTGATGACGCGATCCATCGAAGTTGTTCCGGGCTTCTTTCGGCTAATATACGCGGAGAATCCTGGGGCCGCGTGGGGATTTCTTCGGGATGCTCCCTTGCTCATCCGAATTGTCTTCCTGCAAGTTGTCTCGCTCTTCGCAATGGGTCTCATTCTCGTTGTCGTTTGGAAAACCCCCGCGGGGTTCATGCCTTCCGTAATTGGCCTGGCCCTGATTATGGGTGGTGCGGTGGGGAATTTTGTCGACCGTTTCCTGCGCACCGTGGTGGTAGACTTTCTTGATATGTTCATACGTGACTCACATTGGCCGACTTACAATGTGGCCGATATCGGGATTACGGTGGGAGTCGCTCTCCTCCTCATTCAGGTGTTGCGCAAGAAGAGCCCCTTTTAGCCGACGGAGGCGGAGATGCATCCCACATTCCATGTCGGTCCCCTCGATTTTCCCGCGTACTTCACCTTTCTGACGTTGGGCTATTTGCTCGCCGTGCTGCTCGCCTGGCGCGAGAGTTTCCGGCTCCCCGACATGGACCCCAACAAGCTATTGGATTTGAGCATTCTGATGTTGATTACTGGGCTTCTGGGAGCGCGCGTTCTCCATGTGTTGGCCGATGGTCACCTCCAGGACTATATCAACCTCTGTCTCGATCCACTGCTGGTGGAAGGAAAAGGTCTTGCGCGTGGAGTTCCATGTGTTGCCGATGGTGAATGCCTCACGGCCAGTCGTGGGGAACTTTGTGATGTGACCACCGGCCTCTGCCACCCAGGTCGGGATTGTCTACGTACCATCAAGATATGGTATGGCGGACTCGCCTTCTATGGCGGACTTCTGCTCTGTATTCCAGTGGGAATCTGGTACATCCTTCGTAACAAGGGCCGGCTCAACTTATGGACCATGGCCGATTTGGCTGGATTTGGCATCGCCCTCGGGCTGATCTTCGGCAGGATTGGATGTTGGTTTGCCGGTTGCTGCTTTGGCGAAGCGACGAATCATGGCGTTGGCGTCATCTTTCCCAAGGGCTCGCCAGCCTGGGATCGCCATATCGAGCGGGAGTTGATTACCCGCGCAGCCGAGACTCCGCTTCCGGTGATACCGACTCAACTTGTCCACGTCATTACTAATGCGTCCATCTTCCTATTCTGCTACTGGATGTTTAAGAAGTGGCGCAAATTTGAGGGCAGCGTTTTCTGGACTTTCATGCTGCTCTACGGCATCTCTCGGTTCGCCATCGAATGGTTCCGTGACGACCATCGTGGAGTTTGGTTAGGTGACACCCTCTCGACCTCTCAATTGCTCGGGATTCCTGTGATCATTGGGGCCATTGTTATGCTCTACCTGTTGCGCAACAGGACTCCGCAGCCTCTTTCGGCGCGGACCGCCACTCCAAGTGACAAAACTCCCCCCGACGAGCCCGTGGAATGACCCCCGATTACGGTGTTCTCGTTGCCGGCGGCATCGCTGCTGGTACCCTTGTCTCATGGCTCCTGGCGCCTCGCCTTGAAGTCTCTCGCAATGATCTCATGGACGTTATCTTCTGGGCCGTGGTCGGAGGTGTGATTGGCGCCCGGCTCCTATATGTGGGCGTCCAATGGGAGTATTTCATCGACCTCTGCCGCGCACCGGCGGAGTTGCTGCCGGTCGGTCTGCCCTGTGGCGACGGGCGAGCGTGCTACCCGGGACAGGAGTGTGACGGGCAGTGGTGCCAGAACGTTGGCGATTGCTTTGCCGCGGTGAAGTTCTGGCAGGGTGGATGGGTCTTCCTCGGAGGTGTGATTGGCGGTCTCGCAGGCGGAGCGGTTGCCGCGTGGAAGAGTGGAGTGGGCGTGGCCCGAGGTCTCGCCCTCATGAGCGTTGGGCTTCCCCTCGGGCATCTCTTTGGACGAATTGGTTGTCACTTTCAAGGGTGCTGCTTCGGCAAGCACTCTGACCATATTCTAGCCATTGACGGACGCCTGCCAGTTCAACTTCTGGAGGCCGGTGGCGAGGTGGTCATCTTCCTCGCAATGCTCTTTTACTTCCTGCATCTATCGGGTGGGCCCCGGCGCCGTGGACGCCCGCTGACAGCTTTTGAGCTAGCCGCACTGCCGATGCTCTTCATTTCTCTCTATTCGCCCATGCGATTTGTTACAGAACTTGTCCGCGGTGACGAATTGCGAGGTTTCGTTACCCGCATCACCTGGCCAACGTTGGCCAGGTTGCTGAGTTTCGGGGCAAGAGAGCCCGTCCTTTTCTCAACGTCACAACTCATCTCTCTGGTGCTCATGCTGGTGGCCGGGGGGTACTGGATGGCAGTCGCTCTTCGCCGCTAGGTCTCCCCGAAGACTTCGAAGTGTTCGATGTGGAGATTCTCACGTTCCGTCAGGACGAGGGACTTGTTGTACCTACGCTCCATTCTCTCCAGGCCGGCGTGGTAGTTTTCCATCAAGGTTTCGACGATAGTGGGGTTGGCGTGGGCATGGACCTTTTTGGCTTTGCTCCATGCCATCTCTTTCATGATCTTCGCATAGAGTGAGTGGCAGATCATCTCGGGACTCTTCAAGTACCCCTTGCCCTCGCAGTAGAAGCAGGGCTCCGTCAGCTTGGTAACGATAGACTCGGTGGTCCGTTTCCGCGTCATCTCAATGAGGCCGAGGTCGGACATCGGCAGAGTCCGGGTCCGGGAGTGGTCCTTGCTCAACTCGTTGGAGAGAGTCTCCTGGACCAGATGACGATTTTCCATCTCCTTCATGTCGATGAAGTCGATAACGATAATCCCCCCGATGTTTCTCAGACGAAGCTGATAGGGGATCTCCACCGAGGCTTCCAAATTGGTCTTCAGGATCGTCTCTTCGGGATCAGACTTCCCGGTGTAGCGGCCAGAGTTTACGTCAATCGAGGTAAACGCTTCAGTTCGCTCGATGACGAGATACCCTCCCGACCGTAGCCAGACCTTGCGCTGTACTGCTCGGGCGATTTCAAATTCGACACCATAGTGCTCGAAGATGGGTCGCTGCCCGGTGTAGTGCTCAATCTTCTGCGCTGCCCCAGGGAGAAAACGGCGGACGAAGTTCTCGATCTCCCGTGTTCCCGTTTCAGAGTCGGCCACCAGCTTGTCGAATTGCCGGCAGATTAATTCTCTAGCCGACCGCAATAAGAGGTTCATATCCTCATGGAGGAGTGCGGGCGCATCCAGCGCATCGGCCCCCTGCTTGGTCTGCAGCCAGAGCTGATGGAGGAAGTTTATTTCATTTTCAATCTCCTCCGACGAGCGCCCTTCGGCCACGGTCCGCATAATAACGCCGATGCCGGGCGGCCGAGTCTTCTCACCAAGCTCCTTGAGTCTCTGCCTCTCGTCCGGGTCGTCTATTCGCCGTGAAATCCCAACGTGGTCTACGGTGGGCATGAGTACGACCAGGACGCCGGGCAATGCGATGTTGCAAGTGAGTCGGGCCCCCTTTGAGCCAATGGGTTCCTTAGCCACCTGGACCATAACCTGCTGTCCCTCGCTCAGGAGAGTGGCGATGGCGACGTCGGGACGGGCCCGTTCCTTGCGGGGAAGCTGCCCCTCCTGGGGCGCAAGTTCTTCTTCACCTTCCTCGGGCTCTTCGGGGACCTCTTCCATGGCCCGTGGACTGATGACGTCGTAGGCGTAAAGGAATCCTGTACGTTCGAGGCCGGCGTCGACGAAGCAGGCGTTCATGCCTGGGAGAACGCGCATCACCCGCCCCAGATAGATATTGCCGACGATCCGTCGTTCGCCTGAGGTCTCGATGTACACTTCACTAAGCGTACCGCTTTCGACCATGGCGACGCGGGTCACCTCGTCGGTGTGGTTGACAAGCACCAGATTTTCCACAGCAACCTCCGGGGGTGCGGTGCGGGGTATTACTCTTTGCGGGGAACGTCGAAGAATCCGTTGAGGACGTCCACGGGTGGTCCGCCGCCTGCCTGCTCAAGAGTCCCGGAGAAGGTACCGTGGATCCAACCTCCCGGCCCCTCAAACTGGTCGAGGGTGGCGTTGAAGGAGATGGAAGACCACTTCCACTGAACCTCTTCCTGGTCTGTAGTCCCGTCATTGAAGAGCATTAGCACGTTCACTGAACCAGGCTCTTCCGAAGAGAAACTACCTACAACTCCTTCCTCAATGCCCTGGAAGTGGACTTCCATCAGGAACAGTCCCGAAGCCATTGAGATTTGCAGGGCCTCGTCCTTGTAGACATAGTTGGCCTGCATGGCGGAGCTGAACTTCAATTCCCACATTTCAAATTCACCGCCGTTTAGAGTGATCACGGCCTTGGGTGCCTTCTCTAATGGAGGTGCCTCAGGTGGGTCCGCCATATCAATGTTGATTAGCTCTTCGATCGTATTGTCGATAACATCCACGAGGGGTGCGACGTCAGGTCCGCCAGTTGCGTCGGGGCCACTTGTCCCCTGGTACGTAATGTTGCACGCCTCAGCCTGGCAGAAGCCCCCGACGCAGAACTCCTCCTTGTCACATTTGACCTGTTGAAGCTTGCCGAACTCGTCGCACTGGAGAGAGTATTCGAGGTCCTGGCAGTATGCGCCCAGCGGATTGGCCGTGCAGAAAGAGTCAACGGGTGTGCAGCCTTTGGCGCTCTCGTCACAATATTCTCCGTCTGCGCAATCGGCCTTGCTCCACGCACCATCGTCGCCACAGGTCAAGAGTGCCTTCCAGCCACAGGCGAGATCCCCTGCGTTGCAGGTTTCGGGAACGCAGGCACCGGATGCGCATTTGGTACCCTCTGCGCATTCTTTGGTTGTGAGCATTGCCATATTGGGCAGGCAAAGGTCATACTCAGATGCTGTCTTGCACTCTCTCTTGCCCGGCTCCAGGCACGCAGCATCGGTGCAAACACCATTCTTACATGTCTGGTTGAAGCAGAGGTCGTATTCGTACTGCTTCCCGTCTTCAGAGCAGGAACGTACGTAATTGCCCACGCACACCGAAGTGTCGCAATCGGGCAGAGTCTCAACACAATTCTCATCGCCATTTTCGCCATTGTTTTCATCGCCGCCAGATGACGAGCATCCAGCAAAAATGAGCAGAGCAAGTAGAATTAAGAACTTCCGCATCGGATCACCTCGGATTTACACCCATATCTGGCACGAAGGATACAGGAAAGGGCGCGCGTGCGCAAGGCTGAGTAAGGGGGGTTATTCCGTGAGATCCGGGGTGCCGTAGATGGAGATTTCGCCGATTCGTTGCCAGAAAGGCTTGTCGCCAACGTCGACGAACTCTATGCGCAGGTGGCGGGCTGGAGCGTCGATGGTCTCGAGATGGACGTTGAGCATCGGATAGACGTTGTCTGCACCATCCACCTGCCGCAGTTCAGTCCAGTCTGCATCAGTGGGCTCTTCACTTGCGGAAATCAAGAACTTGATGCGAGCATCTTTGTGGAACCAGACTGCCGCGTTGTGGAGGAAGACCTCGTCGAGTTGTACTTCCTCCTGGAGGTCGATGGTAATGCAGCGGAATTCCTCGGCAGTCATGCCCTGATCCAGAACCTGAACAGAGTTGGCTCCTGAGAACTTGCCATCATTCAAGTCAAAGAGCACCTTGCCGGAGCAGGTGTATCCCGAGGTACTGTCATCTGGATTACGATACCAGAGTCCTAATCCCCGTGGATTTTCAGCGGTGAAGCTATGCCAGGCAGTCCGGAAACGGAGCCCGTCGGCGAGGGCAATGATCTGGAAGCGGTGGTCGCTCTTCGGCTCGCAGGTGGTCGGGTCGTCTAATACCGGCGAGAGGCACGGCTCGAGCGCGGTGAGGGGAAGCTGGTAAGTAGTACCGTCGACCTCGGCAGTCCACTCGGTACCGTCCACATGGATGATGTAGCGACCATTCTCCGGAGCCACCGGAGATTCGTCGAAGGTGATCGTGACAAACTCATCGTCGACCACGACACCCCCTTCAGGAACGTTCCAAAGCTGGAGGTCGGGTACTGATTTGGCGAGATTCTGGTTGGAGAATTGGAAGGAGTCGGAGGCCACGCCCATGTGGCTATCCGGGTCATCGGGATGGAGCACATAGGCGACGAAATATGCGGCCCAAAGCTGGTTGCCAGCGTTAGCATCAGCTCCTGCAAACTCAATGTAGAACTCACCGCTTTCATCGGTTTCCGTTTCCCGGAAGGGCTTCTTGTCAGTGTTGGCAATATGTCCCACGACCCAGTCCGCATCGAGTACATCCAGTTCGGTCTTGACGAGACGGACCGTGACGTTGGTCATCGGTGTGCCGTCAACATCGAGGACTCTCCCCTCCACCGAGACGATCGCTTCGTCCGAGACTGGGGGCTGGCAGGCAGCGAAAAAGGTTGGTCCGGAAATGAGAAGAAATGCGGCCAGCAGCATGCCGGCTGCGGCGTATCCGCGACTAAGGTGATTATCCATTTTTGCCTCCTGGGCAAGGTTCGGTTATTGAGAGCCTATCAACGTGCTCCCCATAGTAATATTCAACACCGCGAAGTGCAAAAAGTGGCCTGGATGGGGTGTGGCGTTTTGACAGAGAGTGACATATAATGACGCCGAACAAGTTGAGGGAGGGGCGTGCGCATGTTGAAGCGACTGGCTATATTCGGCGTTTCTCTCTTGCTGATATCTGGCTGCGGTGCCGAAGTCGATTTGCATGGATTGACCTTTCTGCAAACTGAAGATGGGGAGCAGGATGAGCCGGATGAAGTCGATACCCCGGACGACGGCATCCCATGCGCCTTTTATTACCATTGTGTGCTGGAGGCGATTGACGAAGGGGATGACCCGTCAGACTGCTTGGGCGATGTTGAACCTTCGGAAGCCCATCTTGTCGGTGCCGTTGAAGGATGCCGAAAGAACGTCTGCATCAAACAGTCGCAGATTCCTGGCAGTGCTGCTTTCGATCCCGAGGATTTCATGGAGTGTGTCTTCAGCAGTTGTTGGCAGACCTCGGGACAGTGTGCCCTGGGCCACGGGGAGAGCACTTGCAAGGATTTCGCGTCCTCTTACAAGGCTTTTGAAGATGGTGCGGAAGACTGTGAAGAGCCGGCGATGGAGCTCTGTGTGTTGGAGGCCCTCTACCCGGTAAAGGAATCCCACGCCACCGCGGTCGATCTGCTACTCGATTGCATTTTCAACCAGTACCATCGTGGCCAACCGTGGGAAACCTGCGTCAGCATGTGCAATCTAGCCGTAGACTAGCGGCTATTCCAGCGAGAGTAACACCATATCCTCGAATGCGACTCCGGTGCCTGCGCCAGCAACTGCCAGCGCCATTTCACCTGCCGTGTAGCGGTCATCTGTGAAAACGACCACTTCGTCGCCGTTCACTGAGATACTGATCTTTTCGCCTACGACCTTGACGGCCAAAGTGTTTCGCGTCTCGCCGCTGCGTACTTCGGGCTGGAAGGGAATGCAATGGATGAACTCGGAGTAGAGACCGAAGACCCGGTCTACGCAAAAGCGTCCTGATCCGTAGAGCAACGCGCGGTAAGCGTATTTCCGCTTCTGTGCCCCGAACTCGACACCCCATCCGCCATCCAGGCCTTCCTTCTCAAGGGTCGCCTGGACACGAATCTCGAAATCTGCGGGTGGCTCCTCCTGGTACCAGATTGGTGAAACGCCTGAACCAAGTGCGCTGTTGACCACCACCAACGAGTCGCCCTCTCGGTCCGCGTTCCAATACCTGTTCCCGGTCAGAAGCCACGAATCCCCATTGTCTCTAAAGCCGTCTAGTACGACGATGCCCGAGATGTGCTCGGTCAGATTGCCCCTGGTCGTGAAACTACAGGAGAGGCTGAAGAGAGCAGGTAAGAGGAGTGCGGCGAGGCGGAGGAATCTAGTAAGGGAGGATATCATGCGCGCCCATCTCCTCGAACATCTCCATGAGCTGACAAAGCGGTAGGCCGACCACGTTGGTGTAGGAGCCGATGATACTGTCAATGAGATATGACCCTACTCCCTGGATTCCGTATGCTCCGGCCTTGTCCGTTGACTCGCCCACCGAAAGGTATTTCTCGATTTCACGTCGGCTCATTCGCTTGAAGCGCACCGTCGAGACCACTGCCTGGATCCCTTCCTTATTCTTAATCAGGTCAAAGACGCAGAATCCGGTGACAACGGTGTGGTCACGCCCGCTCAACTTCTGCAGCATGTCGAAGGCTTCATCGGGACTCGTGGGTTTCCCCATTACTTCCCCGTCGACCACGACAATGGTGTCCGCGCCAACAACCCATCGGTCAGGTCCTTCTCTCTTCTTACCCCTTCCGACATTCTGTTGTCCCTGATTCTCTGCGTGAGTTGCCATGGTGCCCTTTAGTCGATTGACGACGGAAAGCACCTTGCTGCGGGACATTCGTTTGACGAATTCCGTAGGGTCCTCCTCCGGTTCCATCACTTCTTCTATTTCCGCGGGGACGATCTTCACCGCAAAGCCAATCCGTTCAAGGAGTTCCTTGCGACGGGGGGAAGCCGATGCCAAAACAAGCTGATACGCCATGAGTCTACCTCAACGCACGTTAGAGCGGGGCTATCTTACATGGTGCGCCCGAGCAGGTCAATTGATGGTCTCACTACGGCAACTTCACCCGGAATACGAGGATCTCCGACTTCACCGTGTCGAGGACATAGACGAATCCACCGGGAGCAATTGCCAGCTTGATAGGAGCCGTCATTTTGCCGGTGTCGGTTTCCTGAAACATGGCGATGGAAGAGAAGGTTGGTTCGAGGACCGGCCATTCGATGTCTTCGGGCAAGGGACAGTAGTAGCCGCATACGTACTGCGCTTCAAAGGAACAGACGACGTCCCAGGCAGTTTCGCAGCAGTAGGCATCGGCGGTTGCACCATCCTCGAAGTAGCTTTCGACGTCCAGCGCGCCTTCTCCGTTGCAGACGCAAGCTTCGGCGGGACAGCCGTCACAGCCTGTGGGGGTTTCCTCTGCCGACCGGTCGTCGCAGGCTACTCCCCCATCCTCTCCCCATCCTCCGCACATTCCGTCTGAGCCGCAGTCGCCAAAAGCGGGACAGGCCCCTCCATCCTCCAGACAGGAGATCCAATCCGCCGGGCAGCCTCCACAACTCCCCCCGCAACCATCATCGCCGCAGACCTTCTCCGTGCAATCGGGTTGGCAGCTATCGAAGGCCTGGATGCGCTGGTTGCCGTTGTCCGCAACCACTATCTTGCCCGCAGCGTCAATGGCCACGTCCGAAACACCTTTGAGTTGCCCCTCTTCACTGCCCTCCACACCGAATGCCAGGATGGGGTCACCGATCGTAGGGCCAAAGAGCTGGAGGCGGCTGTTGCCCTGGTCGGCAACGATGACGTTACCGTTCTCGAAAACCGCGATTCCCGACGGTTTGTCGAAGTTGCCCGGGGCCTCACCAGTCTTCCCATTCTCCTTCTTCACCTGCCCCTTGTCATTCATGTGAACGATCCGGTTGCCTGAGTCGAAGTCCTCTCCGGGGCCGTCAGTAACGTAGACGTCACCGTTGCCATTGGCGGCGACGTCGGATGGTCCCTCGAACATGGCTACGCCGGAATCTGCCGGCGGCCATACGGCCAGCTCGGTCCCCTCTACATCGAGGAGAATCAGCCGGTCATTGCCGGTGTCGCAGATGAAGATGGTAGAATCTGGGGCCTGGTAGGCGCAACCCGGCGCCTTGATCGCCTTCCCGGCGGCTTCAGTTATCTCGAGAAGCTGCTCACCCGTTGCTGCCAGGAAGAGGACCCGATGATTTCCGGAGTCGGCCACCACCAGGCGGCCGTCCTTGAGTACGTGGATACCCTTGGGGTTGGTGAACTGTCCTTCCCCGCTGCCCTTTTCCCCGAGCCGATAGAGAAACTCTGCCGAAACTTCGGTGTGCTGGATCAGGCAATTCCCGGTGGCCACATCACACAGATCCTCACTGGACATGAGACCGTCATCGCAGTCAGAGTCGGCGGTGCAGCATTGGGGGATTGCCGGGTCAGGCTCATGTGTACATTCGCCGGTGAAGGGTTGGCAAATGTCCAGCGTGCAGGGGTCGCCATCGTCACAAGGCGCGCCAAAGACGCACTCGCCAGCTTCACAACCGTCATCGGTACATTGGTTCCCGTCCGTGCAACTTGTCGGGGGGCTGAAGGCCGAGCCGTCGTCGAGGCAGGTCTCCACTCCGCCCTCAGCGCCACATTGCTTCTCGGCGGGAGTGCAGAAGGTGGTCTCGGTTTCACCTCTCACGTCGCTCTGGGCATCGGATCCCGATGGTGTTGTGGCATCTGTGGAATCGTCCTTCGAGTCCCCTGAACAGGATGCGAGAAGTGCCAGGGAGAGTACGGCAATCAGAGTGCGAAGTGAATCACGCATGAGCAACCTCCATGAGCGTAGTGTAGTTGGGAGCGGCATGGGAGGCAAGTGATGGGATGTCGTTGCCCCACAACTCAATCGAAGCAAGAGCGGGGGCGGGCCGCCCCCTGGCGCGGTTCAGGCCGCTGGGCTATTGCAGCCCTACCTGAGAGGCGACGTAGTCGACGTCGGAGCGATAGGCAACATTGGTGTCAAGGTGATCTGCGAGGTGGCGACGGGTGGCCAGGTCCGCATGTTCCGGGTCTAGCTCAATGCCGACAAAGCGACGGCCGAGGCGGGTGGCTGCCAGCCCGGTAGTGCCGCTACCGCAGAAAGGATCGAGGACCAGGTCACCGGGGTTGCTGGCCGAGACGACTACGCGCTCAAGCAATTCCACTGGTTTCTGGGTTGGGTGCTTGCCCTGGGCCTTTTCCGCCTTGGAGGGGGGCAAGATGTTCCAAAGGCTCTTCATCTGCTTCCCGCCGTTCAGGCGCTTCATAAGTTGGTAGTTAAAAGTCCACTTCGATTTTCCATCGCGGGCCGCCCAGAGCACCGTCTCCGACGTGTGCGTAAAGTAACGGCAGGCCAGATTGGGCGGAGGATTACGCTTGTACCAGACGATGTCGTTGAGGAGTTTGTAGCCCATGCGCTGCATCGCGAAACCGACACTGAAGATATTGTGTCGTGTGCCACAGACGAATATAGAGCCGTTGGGTTTCAGCACCCGTTGGCACTCTCTCAGCCATTTCGCCTGGAATTTGAAATCCTCGTCCACTCCCTTCGAGGCGTCCCAGTTGCCCTTGTGGACTGAGACCATCTTTCCCCCTTTGCAGGTTACTCCTCCGTTGGAGAGAAAGTAGGGGGGGTCGGCAAAGACGAGGTCTATCGATTCGGCGGGTACGCGGCGCAAAACCTTCAGCGAATCGCCCAGGTAGAGCCGATAATCTTCATTTGTGCTTTCGTAAAGGAGCTTTCCAGGATGAGTTGCCATAGGTTCGTGAACCTCCTGACAACAAGTCTATCCCCGGGGGATCGGGCCGCAACTTTTTGACCATAGGCGCATCGGATCCCGATGAACAGGCTACTCTTCGGTGGCTGGCTCAACTTTGCCCACGTTCTCTACGACCCAACGCAGGTAGCCGTCATACCCATCCACTAGCGGGAGAGCAATGACCTCCGGAACCGAGTAGGGGTGCACATCTCGCACTCCAGCGGAGACCGCTTCGTACATCAGTTTGGTCGTCTTGACCAGAAGCAGGCACTCACGGTCGTCCTCGACGTTTCCCTCCCATCGGTAAACCGAGCGGATATCCGGGACGATATTCACGCATGCGGCAAGCCGCTCTTCCACCAGATGGTGGGCAATGCGCGACGCATCGTCTGCGGGGGTAGTAACCATGACAACAACGACGGATTCGCCTTCCTGACTCATGTGAAGTCCTCTATTTCTTCTTGAACAGGGCTTCTAGTCTTGCCTTGGCATCATCGGCGGTTTGCGGAGCGGCCTGGTCGGGCTTAGGGGCGCCGCCAAAGAGACTGGCCAGTTTGGCCTTAGCCGCCTCTGCATCTGATACGTTGCCTTCTTCCGACTCCTTGAACGTGAAGTAGAGGCAGAAGTTCCCTTCCTCCCGGTCCCGGATGAACTCCGCACGGTTCTCCAGGCACTCATTATGAACCGAGGGATCCCAGAACTGACAGTTCTTGCAGCAGTGGAGGTAGGCGTAACAGTTGGGACACATGTCGCGCCGACCAATCTTCACATCGAAGGCAAGTTCTTCGTTGCATTTGTAACAGTGAAAAACTGGATCGCTTGTGACCATGTTGCTGCTCCTCCTACTGATTGTTGTAACCGGCTGTGACCGATGCGTCCAGCGCGGCGGGCGATTTGGCCGCGAACTTATTCTCGTCCGTAAGCTGTGTCTTGCCCGCTCCAGTGGTCCCAATAAGCCAGATTTCGAAGTCCTTCTTCGCCCGCTTTGAGTCATCGGGCAGAGGCTGCATGATGGGCTCGTCCGGTGGACCCGCAAAGGTATACCGGGGAGAGCCGGTAAAGACGATGGTCTTGCCCGAGGGCGAGAGCTCGAAGGACTCGATGACCTGGTTTTCCGGGCCACTGTCGCTGGGGTTGTTCGTGATGTTGATGAAATCTTCCTGCGTGAAAGGAGTGCCGTCACCGACGACTCCAAGGTCCAGCATCATAATGTCGGTAAGGGGCTTGGAGTCGCTGGAGACCACTTTGCAGTCGTTATTGGCAATGAAGTAGAGTGAATTGCCGTCGGGGCTGAACATCGGGTTGCCGACAACGTTCTTGAACTCCCAAATCGGGTTCTGGAGTTGGCCGCACACATCGGCGAAGTAGGTCCCCGCAGTGACAGAGAAGAGATTCAGGTACTTCTGCTCCAGCGTGGCCGTATCGTAGACTCGGAGCCTCAAGTCCCTCTCGGCAACGGTGAAAGCGGCAATCTTCGAGTTGTCCGGGGAGATGGCCACCGGGTCAGTGTCAGTGTACTCACTGCCGGCCCCGATACACTCGCCATTAACCAGATGATTGCATATGTAATCCAGCTCATGCAGATTGCCGGCCTTCCACATGTAGATGCGATTGCTGCGTATGGTGGTTCCTAGAATCACCACGACTTGTCCATCCTGGCTTGTCTTGAAGTGGCCCTTGAAGTTCGAATGGTTGGGCCAATCCGGGTCGCTCTCTGGCGGGAAGATGAAAAGGCTCTCCTCCTGCCCGATGGGCTCTAGCTGGCGCCGATAGATCTCGTACTGGCAGTGTGCGCCGTCGCAGTAGTGCTGCTTGCTGTAGTAAAGAAAGTTGCCGGCAAACTTGAAGTCAATGATCTCCTTCATGAATATGCCCTTCACCATGGCAACGTTGAGCTGGGCATCGAAGCGGCCAAGTTGGAAGGTGAAGCCGTCCCCGGCTGGCTTCTTAACCGAGACCGCTATCCATTGCAGTGCACGGTCGACCACGCAGCCGAAGTTGCAGGAGCAAGGCCCGTATTCCGTGGGGTTGCCTTCAGCATCTTCCGCGAGGATAAGCTGACAGTCCCCAGCATTCTTGAGGGAGAAGGTGGTGAGCGCCTGAGCACCAACTTCACCGCTGACCAGCGGGTTGGAGCGGTCAGGGTTGATGATGAAGAGGTCATGCTCACCGTCGTTGACGCCGGGGATTCGCCCCTGATAGCCCCACATTATCCTGAAATCATCATCGGGCAATCGTGTACTAAGCAGGCAGGTGCCGGCATCGCAGATCTCCCCACCGTCGCATTCGCCACAGATACCGCCGCAACCGTCCGGTCCACACTCAAGACCGTCGCACGCAGGGTCACATTTGCCTTCGCACAAGAAACTGCCAGCCTGGCACAATGTTTCTTCCGGACATTCGCCGCAGTCGCCGCCACATCCGTCAGGACCACACTCGAATGCCTGGAGGTCGCAGGCCGGCACGCAGTCGTCAGGCTTGTCGATGCAGAGTTGGGATTCCCAGTTGCAGACTTCGACCCCGGAGCAAGCTCCGCAGCTACCACCACAGCCGTTGGGGCCGCACTGTCGCCCGATGCAATTGGAGGCCCCGTCGCAAGCCGTACAAGTTGCCTCAAGGCAGACGGTGCCTTCACCACACTCACCGCAACTCCCACCGCATCCATCCTCGCCGCACTCCACTCCGTCGCACTGGGGCTTGCACCCCTCATCTCCCCCACACGCCGCTACCAACAGCATGGCAACCACTACTATCGACCAGATTCTCATCAGGTTTTCACCCTCCTATACGCGTGTGCAAGCGTACGCGAAAGCCCTCGCGGAGTCAACAGGAACACCCGGTCTTCTTCTTGTCATACGTAGGGCCTTCCGGTATAGTGCCCACGGATCTAAAGAGAACGGAGTCGCACATGACGACGCGCAGGAATCCTTTGCTGGCTGTGGTGATGTTGGGGCTGATTGTGGGGCTGGCCGCCTGTTCCGGAGATTCCGGCAAGACCGATGGCACCGACGTCGTGACTTTCTTCGACACGAGCAAGCCGGAGGTCAAGCCGCCCGAAGAGGTCTACGAGTTCTTCGGCGAGTCCCGCTTCCAGGAGTATATCCCCCAGGAGGGCGAGTTCCTTTGGGAGTGCACCTCGAACGAAGACTGTATCAGCGGTTTTTGCGTGGTCACGAAGAAGGGGGGGAAGTGCACCACCCAATGTGTTGAGGATTGCCCGTCAGGTTGGAAGTGTGTTGAGGCCGACACCAAGCCCGACCTCATCTACATCTGTGTGCCGCGCTACTTGACGTTGTGCGATCCCTGTATCACCAACGACGATTGTAAGCAACCGGGCGTTGACACCGCATTCCTCGACCTCTGTCTCGAGTATCCGGCGGGGGAAGGGAGTTTTTGTGGAGCCGATTGTTCCCAGGACATTGCGAGTTGTCCAACTGGCTACGCCTGCACAACGGTCACGACTCCTGGCGGTGAGTTTCAGCAGTGCATGCCTGAATCAAATGTCTGCGAGTGCTCCTTCCAAGCAATCCAGAAATCCAAGAGTACAGCTTGTGAAAACGTCAATGAATTCGGCACCTGCTCCGGCAATAGGAAGTGTTCCGCGGGCGGCCTCGAAGCTTGCGATGCCCAGATTCCCATCCAGGAGAAGTGCGACGACATAGACAATGATTGCGATGACATCATCGACGAAGGGTGCGACGACGATGGTGATGGATTCTGTGACGCTGATTTGCAGACCGTGGGCGCTCCTGCCATCTGCGGCAATGGCGGCGGCGACTGCAACGATGCCGACGTCGATGTCTTCCCCGGGGCAACCGAGAAGTGCGACCAGAAGGACAACGATTGTGATGGCACCATCGACAACGGTCTTTGTGAAGATGGCAACCCTTGTACCGATGACCTTTGTGACCCGGCTGAGGGCTGCTCTCACCCATTGAATTCAGCACCATGCGATGATGGGAACACATGTACCATTAACGACCATTGCTTCGAGGGCGCCTGCGCCGGCTCCCAGAAGATCTGTGATGACGCAAATTCGTGTACCACGGATCTTTGCGACCCCGTTAGTGAACAGGGTTGCTACTTCGTCAACAATTCAGACGCCTGTGACGACGATGGTAACCCTTGTTCCACCGATGTCTGTGAGAATGGCGCCTGCCAGCACAAACTTGCCTCAAATATCCCCTGCGATGATGGGAATCCTTGTACGGCCGGCGATATGTGTCAGTCGGGGCAGTGCATAAAGGGGGGACCGAAGAATTGTGACGATGATGACGCTTGTACCGCGGACAGTTGCGACCAGGCGCAAGGCTGCGTGAATCAGGTGCAGGTGGGGACGCCCTGCTCCTACGATGTGTTCGGATTCTGCACCATCCCGGGCGAATGCGGTGCTGCTGCATGCGTGCCGAAGACAAACTGCAATTGCCCTGACTGCGGGCTCTGTGTCTGCTGTCCTCCATTCATCCAGATTTGCGTCGACGAATTCTTTCCCGGCTAGCGATCTCATATGTCAATTCCAGCAGACCGCCTGAGCCTCCTTTTGACCCTGGTGATAGCCTTTGGTTGCTCTTCGACCGAGGCGTCAAAGCAGCCAGAGAGTTGTTACGGCGTCTGCCCCGCCGGGCAGGTATGTGACGAGGAACTGGACGAGTGCGTCCAACTCTCCGACGTGGGCAGAGGCACCGCAGATCTAGCCCCCGACTTCGACACGGCATGGGTGGGCGATGCGGCCGGAGTTGTGGTTTACGACCAGCTTCACGACAGACTTCTATATGGGGCGTTCGGTCCGCTTGCGGATGGTGAGTTGAACTGGACTTCTTTACAGACGGGCATCGGTGGGTTTGGCAATGCCCCTTCTCTCGCCCTTGTGGGCACCAATTCCGGGCCGGCCATCTATCTGGGCCAGGTAGACGGATTGTTGATTCGAGGACGGTTGCTTGAGAGCGGCTGGCAGTGGGAAGAAATAGCTACCCTGAATGCCCCGGTGGTCGCGCTCGACGCCCTTTACGTACCCGAAGTCGGGCACCATATTGTGGCGGCGACGGAAGCGGTAGACACCTTCTTCCTTGGACTCCAGGGAGGCGAGGTTCTGGGTCCGGAAGCGATCGTTGACGGTGCCGGAGATGCGCTGGTGCAACCACCATTTTCCCTGGTGCGGCTGGCTGGTCGAACTACCTTGCTCGCCGGCGGCATTGCTGGCGGGCTGGTTTCAATGAGTCGCGAGAGCCCTGGTTGGACCAGTCACCTGATGGTGGAAGATGTAGACGTCG
Organism: uncultured Myxococcales bacterium; assembly: GCA_964522395.1. GTDB lineage: Bacteria > Myxococcota_A > UBA9042 > CAIXZC01 > CAIXZC01 > CALGBT01. The sequence continues at coordinate 20,935 of CAZFVN010000026.1, read as the reverse complement.
CTGCCGTCGGCCTGCATCAGACTCAAGTGGGGGTGTTGGCCCTCTACGTGGACCGCGCGGATGGCGGCCTCTACCAGGTCATCGAGGACGAAGTCGGCAGTGTGGTGGTGAACGAGTTGGCCCCCGGGGTTCGTGCTCCGGGCAACCCCGGCACCCCTATCCGAATAGCCCTGGCAGGAGATTCAGGAGCTGCTTACGTGCTATATCACGATGTTGGCTCGAGCCAGCTTCGCTACCTCCGCGGCGAAGAGGGCTGGTCGTGGGAGGAAGTCGATTCCATGACCCAGAAGACGGCCTACCTCCCGACTCTGGTAACCGTTCCAGACGCCGCACCACTGGCGGCAGGGATTGACCTTGGAGAGAATGCGGCGGGGCCGGGTATTTTCCAACTGCTACTTTTTGGGCAACCCTGAGCCTCTGGCTTTCGGGGACTCCTTGCACCGGCGCAACTCATAGAGTTGGATGCCGCCTCCTTCGTCTATCAGATTTGCTAGTCCTTTCAGGACCCCTAGGATTTCTTCTTGCCTCGCTTCCACCAGGGCCTCGTCGGCGCCATCCTCGCCAAACGTTGCACGAGCAATGAAGCGGCGGGGGAAGAAGAGCAGGTGGGTCGTTCCCGCCCGCTCCAGGTGACAGAGTCCGAGGCGGATTCTCTCGGTGGCGGGAAGGTGACTTCGCATTTCGACGAAGGAATCGAAAAACCGGCCGCAATTATAGAGGGTCCGATTGTCACAGGAGACGTAGTAGGTCCATTTCGGGGCGGATACCGGTTTTTGAAACCTCTCCTGCAGGTGCAGTGCACGGGCGATGGAGACGACCACCTTGACGTCGGTGGACAACCGGACTCGTTCAAGCAGGGCTGCCGCCTCTGCCCCTCCATCAGTTTCTTCCACGACGAGGGAGTGGGTCAGAGGCAAATAGCCCTCGGTCAGAGGTTGGGCAAAGGTAATTGCCACCGCCAGGGCAACGAGCAGGCGAGCCCAGATTCGACGAACTGGTAACGCGTGGTAGGCCCAGGCCAGAGTCATAGCTGCGAGGATGCCTACAGCGACATTGGCGAAGAGCACCACCCGCTTGAGCCAGAGCAATCGCCAGAAGTAGGGCAGTATGGCCCGCAACGCCAGATAGGGTAGGGGAATGTCAAAGGCCACGGGGTCCCCTCCCCCGGGCGGCGTCATAACGGCGTAGTGGTAGGGCCCCCAAACCACGAATAGGGAGCCAACGAAGAGAGCGGCAAAGAGCAGTGCCGTGCCGCGGCGATTCCTAACCAGTAGAGCAGCACCGGCCAGCCCAAGGGGAACAATTCGCAGAATGCCTTGCCGAACCAGTTGCAATGGGGATAACCCATGTAGCTCGGCTGACTGAAAAACTCGCAGGTAATAGGCCTCGTAGCCTGAGAGCATGCCGATGCCCTCTTCCCCTGAGGGCAAGTTGGCCATTTGGAGGAGGACCGGGCCGACGGCCAGAAGAAGCGTTGCGCCTGCGGCCAACGCGTATTGAAGGGAGAGAGGCACCCGTTGGGTCTTGTCGGCCCGTGCCAGAGTTACAAGCGCGGTGCAAAAAAGAAAGACCGCGATCAGTTGTCCAGTGAAAGCGTGGGCCAAGACGGTGACGGTGAGCCAGCCACCAGTGCGGATGGCGGCCCAGCGACTCCCGGCTTTCAATTGAGGCCACTCGGCGAGGCAGGCAATTGCAGTTGCCAGGGAGAATATCTGGTAGAAGCGTCCAGACGAAACCTCGTCGGCGACAGGCCCAGCGGAGACCGCGAGTATCCCCGCAATAGCCGCAAACCACGGCGAGATCTCAAAACGACGAGCACAGTGGTATATCGCCAGAGCCAGTCCCACGAGGATCAACCACGCCCCGACATTATAGCCGAGAACCGAGCCAAATAGGGCTTGCGTGCCGGCAAGCAAACCGATGTCGAGCAGGAAGCCCAACTCTGAGAGTAGATTCACCGGGGTCGGGTAGGTCATGTAGACCGTGCCTGACAACTCGCTCAGGTCGAAGTGGTGAAATCGGAGTAACCAGAGTTGCTGCAAAGTCCCCTGGAAGTCGATGGAACAGGCATCCCCAACCCAGGCAGAAGTGGGGCGCAGCAGGACGTGCCAGAAGAAGAGCGTTACTGCGGCGATGAGTGAGGCTGAGGGAAGCCAGTTGGCCCGCTCAAGAACCACCATCCACCGTTGCCCTTTCAATGCGCTCACTCCTTCTCGCTCGAGATACCTTTGAGTTGTACGAGGTCGAGTCCCACTAAATGCAGACCGATGACCCCGGAGAGGGCTCCGAATACCACCAGCAGGACGTGAATAGAGAGGGCTAGGGCGAAAGCCTCGGCTCGAGGCACAGCAGTCACTAGAGCAAGAGTCTCTACTCCCACAAGTTCGTAAATCCCCACCGACCCGGCAGACGAAGCGGGAAAGGCAAAGGCCAGAGCATTGGCTACCAGGAAACTGATAACGGCGGTCAGGTCCAGGGGAATCTCGAGGGCCTGACCAGCGAGCCAGACGAGAACTCCAAACAGACTCCATTCGACGATTGTCAGAAGTAGTACGGTTCCCAGGGCTCGCGGGCTCACGGACGCTGCTCTCATGCCGTCGCTGAGTTGAGCCAGCAGTCGGCGCAGAACCCCCAGCACCGAGCGACCACCACTTGTTGATTGATCGCCATGAAGGTGGCGGCGGAAGAGCAATATAGAGAGGCCTAGTCCAATCAATATGGCGATCCCGAACCAGCGGGCTGGCTCGAGCCAGGCTGGCAGCGGCGCAAGAAATGCGGCTGCCACAGAGAGCGAGAGGAGGACCACGAATTCCATGGCCTTCTCCACCACCTGGGCTCCCATGACCAGAGCCACAGGCAATCTAGTTGACCGCCCGATGACCAGCCCCTTGACAAGTTCAAGTAGACGGAAGGGGAAGAGGACGTCGGTGAGGATCGAAACCGTTTCAGCCCCAAAGAGGGTTCGGAAGTTGATTCGTGCAACCGGCTTTAGGAGGACGCCCAGCTTGACGCACTTGAACGCGTTTACCACCACCGTACCGAAGCCAACCGCAACAAAGAGGGGGATGGAGAGCCGCTCCAGAACTTCTTGGAGGCGTGCGACGGAAACGCCGCGCAGGGCTGCCCAGAGGCAGGCGGCGGTGATAGCGATGGTTAAGGCCAGCCGCAGCCAACGTCCGGCCGGCGTTTTGGGAAATCCTGGACGCACTGCCTCGCCCCTTCTAGTAGGTGACCAGCGATTTGAAACTGAGCCAGCGCCTAATAATGGCCCAACTCATCTCTCCGCGCAAGGTTAGTTGCACTCCCATGATCCCTAGCTTGGCAACGTTTGCGCTGTAGGCGAAGGCAGTGAGAGGAGCAGGGTTCTTACGCAGGCCCTTGGAGTCAGCCAGCTTTCGTAGCAGCTTCTTGGGGATGAAGTCCTTGGAGACCAGCACCGTGAGCGCCGTCCAGAACTGGTCTTCTGGCGGCCGTGGGAACGAGAGGTCAACTCGAAACTGCCGGAAGACCTTGGTGGCGCGGCCCTCTATGTCATCTGGTTCGATCAGCCCCATGGCGAGTAGTCGCTCCGCAATCTTCGAGCCCGGGTAGACGGTAAGGGAGAAGAGGATCATCTCGTAGGGACGAGGGATTTGGAGAAGCAACCTGAAGAGCTGTTCCTTGTCCGAAACAGTGGAGACCGGGTCATCGAGAATCACCTGGTATCCCGCACGGACCCCAGAATCATGGATGGCATGCGCAGCCGCGATCACCTGGTCGTCGGAGACGTTTCGGCAATATAGGTCGCGGTTGACCTTGGCCGTTGACTGGATCCCCATGAAGACCGTATCAAGCCCAATGGCCTTGAGCCGCTCCAGACGCTCCCGTGTGACTACTCGGGGGTCCATGTGGATTTCGAAGGGGACTCCCGCTTCCTCAGGCCAGCGCGCACAGAACTCGTCGAACCACGCTTTGCGAACAGGGAATTCCTCGTCATCAAACCGTATGCGTCGCAGGTTGGGGAAGTTATCACGGGCGTATCGCACCTCTTCGAGGACGTGGTCCAAGCCGCGCAACCGAAAATAGGGTTGGTCGCCATAGAGCTTGTCCATGACGCTGTTGGAGCAGAAGGTGCAGCTTGGGAATGGACATCCGCGAGAGGTCATTATGAGATAGATTGGCTGATCTGAATAGGGGTCCCCTCGGCGCACCTTGCGACCCTCAATCAGGCATTTGTCCGGGCTGTGGTAGTCGGGCATAGGCAACGAATCAAGGTCCTGGACAAGAGTTGCCACCGGATTGCTCTCGATGCCATTAGCAGTGTGGAGCCAGAGGCCCGGGATCTCTTCAATTGACTTACCCGCGCGCAGCCGGCGAGTGATTTCCGGGAGGCTCTGCTCAGCTTCTCCGATGGCAACAATATCGGCCACCTGGATTGCGTCCTCAGGACAAGAGCTGGGGTGCATCCCGCCCCAGAGCACCGGAATATCCAAGGCGCTTCGGATGCGTTCGGTGACCAAGCGGGCCAGACGATGGAATGCCGATGCGCGCACGCTCATGCCTACCAGGTCCGTGCCGGTGGCGCGCAGTTCCTCAATGAGCAATTCCAGCTCAGCCTCGGTGGGCGGTTCAATGCGGTTGGTGACCCAATCCTTGAAGTAGATTTCGTGGACCCTCACCCCCGTTTTGCGCAACATCGCGGCGAGAAGTCTGATTCCAGTGTTCTCAATGATGTAAAGTGAGACGAAAGTGACGACGAGCTCCCTCTTGCCCACGAGCTTCTGCCAGGCAGGGCCGGGCGGAGGTAGGGTGGGGCGGTCGTAAGGTTCGCCTTCGCCGATGGTGTTGGTTTGCATACTCATCCGTATAGACGACTCATTATTTCAACGGCCCCCTGCATGCATCCCGGGCACTCCTGCACTGCCTGACGTGCCGCTCGGGCCTGGGGCGAATCCCAGACCTTCTCGAAGCCATCGGTGGCAAGATTGCCGATGGCGTCGTGGTTCAGGCCGCATGTAATCAGCTCGCCGTAAGGGTTCAGGTACATCAGGTGCCGCAACTCCTGGCATTTGAACTTGAGTGCGTCTCCGCCCTCGGCGTGCTTGCGGAAGACCAGACTGTTAACCAGTTTCAGGATTCTCTGTTCCAGTCTGCTGAATCCGTTTTGTGCTCCGTGGTCTGGCTCGACGAGCCGCTTCAAGGCACGCTGCCGGTCAACCACACCAATCGTGGAAACCTCTTCGTTGGCAACATTGCAGTGTTTCAAGAAGGGCCTGACTTTGAAGCCGGGAACAACGTCAACGCCGATGGCCCGGCACTTGTCGATGAGGTTCTTCATGTCGGGCAGGCTGTCGTCCGTGAGAGTAAAATTCACTGCCAGTTGAAATCTGCGCTGCTTCCGGATTTTCGCCAGGGCCGTAAGGGTTGCCATGGTCTGGTCAAAGGTGCCGGGGACGCCTCGCGCACGGTCGTGGGTGTTGCCCAGGCCATCGAGTGAGACTCGAATATGAAGATTGGGCCAGGCGTGGTGCTCAACGCAGTTCACGATGTCGTCAGTCAAGGTGCCGTTGGTCACCAACTGCAGAACCATAGGGTCAACGGCTCGCCGGATTCCATTTACCACCTCGCCGATGTCGGGGCGGGCGAAGGGTTCTCCGCCGATAATCTTGACCACGTCGAGAGAGGGAATCTGGCGGAACACTTTCTCCCATTGCTCGGCCGTCAGTTCCTCCTCCAACGCCCTTTGCCAGGAGCTACAGCCGCCGCACCGGAGGTTGCAACTCCACGTGACGATGAGATGAGTGGCGTGCGGCCGGCGTCGAGTCGGCAGGGGCAGGCGACTCGCTACCACGTGGCCGTAGGCTCTGAGGCGAGCCGGAAGCCGTCGCTCCAGGAATCGTGTCAAGATCGCTCTCCAGTCAATCCTGTCCGTTGCCGCATGGCATTGACAGCCTCATCAAGGTTCCGCCCATTGGTCTCAAACTCGCTGCGGATGTAGTCGTGGCAGATTTGCAGCTTGTCGCGAAAGAAACGCTCTACTTGAGCCGGTTCATATTCAGGATGTACGTTGAAGAGGACATCGGGCAGGTGTTGCAAGCTGAGCAAACAGTAGCCCTGATTGCCGAAGGAATGCTTGTCTAGAAATCGCAGACCACGAAAGACTCCAGCGGAATCGAGCAGCGCCCGCTCCTCCTCCTTGACAATCTGATTCTCCAATAGCGGGGCTCGGTAGTCGATGCCGTAGAGCCCGCAGAATTCCTCCTGCAGCTTGATGGTGACACGTTTCGACATTACGGCGTATTCGCCGCCAACGGAGGAGCCGAAGAGAATGTGCGGCACGCCCCGCTCGAGATTGTAGATGATCATCTTGGAAACCACGGCCATGGTGCAGCCGAGGCAGCAACCAAACCACTGCCCATATTCCTTCCGGTCTGCGAGCAGGGAGCGCATCGCCACCTGATCAAACAGATCCTTGGTCTTGACAAAGCGATGGTTGACTCGGTCCTCGCCGACAGCTCTCGCCAACGTTTTGTAAGTTCGACGTGTCCACCGATTGAAAGGATAACCGTAGCCGTGGTCCAGCGTGTGCAGGTGAACTCTGTGCTGGCCGCCTCGGGCAATAAGAAAGGCCACGGTTGTGGAATCCAGCCCACCTGAGTAAGCGATGCTGGCGTCGCCAACTAGTTCTTCCACAAACGGGGGAGTTTCTTGCAGCCATTTCATGCTTGGTTCCAGTTCCGGCCGGCGCAGTCCAAGAGGCCCTTTCGGCCACCTACAGCACCCGTGCACGGGTGTCAAAAGTATAGAGGGGAGCCCGGCGGAGTGTCAAGCAATGGTGCGACTTAGCGGCAGAGCATTGGCGCTGCAGCGAGCCCACAACTGCCGATGTCTCCCGCAATAGCGAGTTCAAAGGTCACGAGAAGAACCGTCCCGACACCCCGCCAGTTGACCACAAGCAGCCTGGATATCCTGGCCCCGGCCCTTACGAACCGTTACCCTCACGTCTTTCCGGGAGAGGATGCCAAAGAAACCCTCCACAACTTTCTCGGAGGGTGAACGGAGTTTGGTCCCAGGATAAGGGTTGAATGGAATGAGATTCACCTTGCTACGGAGATTTGAGATGAGCCGCACCAGTTCGCGGGCATGCTCGGGCTGGTCGTTGATGCCGGCCACCAGAACATATTCCAGGGTCAGGCGTCGCCTCGGCGGCAATGGCCACGCCTTCAAAGCGGCGATCAGGTCGCTGAGCGGATACTTGCGGGCAATCGGCATCAACTCCTCTCTGATAGCCTGATTCGGGGCATTGAGAGAGACTGCTAGTTGCACTTCCGCCGCTTCTCTCAAACGCTGGATTCCAGGGATTACTCCGGCAGTGGAGACGGTAATTCGCCGTTTGGAGACTTTCAGTCCTCGGTCCGACTGGAGAATGCGTACCGCGGCTACCACTTCATCGACGTTGTGCAGTGGCTCACCCATGCCCATGAAGACGATGTTGCGAACTTCGCATTCGGCAAAGTCCCTTCTCGCCACCCGGATTTGATCTACAATTTCAGCGGCAGTGAGGTTACGGTGCAATCCCAGCGTGCCGGTCATGCACACCGCGCACCCCAGCGCACAGCCAATCTGACTGGAAATGCACTGCGTGAATTTGCCGGTGTCCATGGGAATCAGAACCGTTTCGATAAGGTGGCCATCCGTAGTGGAGAGGCCCAGCTTGACCGTACCGTCGACGCTCTTTTGTACCTCAGCCACCTGCAGTGAGCAGGCCTCGTATTCAGCTTCGCTCAACCTCTCTCGGAAATTGGCAGGCAAGACTGCGATGTCGTCGAGCAGCGTCTCATTGCGCTGGTGCAGATGGTCGAAGAGCTGCTTGCCGCGAAAGGGCTTCTGCCCCAGGCTCACAGCCAATTCCTGCAATTTTCCCGGTAGCAGCCCACTGAGGTGGCGGACCATGAGGGGCTCAGTTGGTAAGTTCGAAGACGTTAAAGAAGTAGCCGACTTCCCGTGCTGCCGAGGCCGGGCTGTCCGACCCGTGGACTGCGTTTTCGGTGAAGGAGTCAGCATAGAGTTTGCGAATGGTCCCTTCTGCCGCTTTCTCCGGATTGGTCGCTCCCATCAGGGTGCGGTTGTCCTGAATGGCATCTTCTTTTTCAAGAACGACCAGGACGACCGGTCCAGATGTCATGAATTCCAGGAGTCCACCGAAGAAAGGCTTGCCCTCGTGCTCTGCGTAGAAGCCGGCCGCTTGCGCCTGCGAGAGCTGGACCCGTTTCATCGCGTGAATGGCGAAACCACCATCCTCCCACATCGCCAGGATCTTGCCGGAGGTGCCATTGCGGACGGCATTGGGTTTGATAATTGCCAGTGTTCTCTCAACCATTTCTCTTCTCCTCGAGTGCCGCGATCATTGTGTCGCCAATGTCGGACGGTGTCGGTGCAACCTTGATGCCAGCGGCTTCCAGGGCCGCGACCTTGTCTGCTGCGGTGCCCTTGCCACCGGATATGATGGCTCCAGCGTGGCCCATGCGTTTGCCCGGAGGGGCCGTTTTTCCGGCGATGAATGCCGATACCGGCTTCGTCATATGGTCCTTGATGTACTGTGCCGCGATCTCTTCCTGGTTGCCGCCAATCTCGCCGATGAGAACGACGCCATCGGTTTCCGGGTCAGCTTCAAATAGCTCCAGGAGTTCGAGGAAGGCGAGCCCGATTACCGGGTCACCGCCAATCCCGATGCAAGTGGATTGGCCCAAACCGAGGCGGGTTAGCTGGTCCACTGCTTCGTAGGTCAGGGTGCCCGACCTGGAGATGACGCCAATCCGACCTGGACTGAAGACCATATCGGGCATAATGCCAACCTTGCAGTCTAGCGAAGGGGCGAGAATGCCGGGTGTGTTGGGGCCAATGAGCAGGGTGCCGGTCCTGGCCAGATGCGACTTGACCTTCGCCATATCGATGGCTGGAACCCCCTCCGTGATGCAGACGACGAGCTCAATGCCGGAATCGGCCGCTTCGAGAATGGACTCTGCCGCAAAGCGTGCGGGGACGAAGATGATACTCACGTTAGCACCCGTTGCTTCGCTGGCTTGCACCACGGAGTCAAATATCGGAACTCCCTCAAATCCCTGCCCTCCCTTGCCGGGAGTGACGCCCGCCACCACCTTGGTGCCAAACTGTAACATCAGCGGAGTATGAAACCGGCCCGCGCCGCCGGTGATTCCCTGGACCACGATTCTTGAGTCTTCTCTGAGTAGTATCGCCATGGTATCCCCCTTCCCGCCTAGCTATTGGCCTGACAGGCGCTAACGATCTTCATCGCGCCGTCTTTCATGTTGTCAGCAGTGATAATCGGCAGGCCCGACTCAGCGAGCAGGGCAACGGCCTCATCCCGTCGGTTGCCTTCAAGGCGTACCACCAGGGGGATGCTTAGCTGCACTTCGCTGAGTGCTTCTACCAATCCCTTGGCCACCACATCGCAACGGACGATGCCGCCGAAGACGTTGACGAAGATCCCGGCGACCTCGTCTCGGAGCATGATTCTGAAGCTGCGGGCGACGTTTTCCGGCGTTGCCGTGCCACCGACATCTAGGAAATTGGCCGGTTCGCCGCCAAATGCCTTGATGATATCCATGGTGGCCATGGCCAGACCGGCACCATTGACCAGGCAGCCAATGTTGCCGTCGAGTTTGATGTAGTTCAGTTGGTATTCAGCCGCTTCAACTTCGAGCGGTTCTTCTTCGTCAACATCGCGCAGGGCCACTAGCGCCGGCTGCCGATAGAGCCCATTGTCGTCGAAATTGAGTTTGCCATCGATGGCAATCAACTGGTCCTGACCGGTGAGGACCAACGGGTTGATCTCGGCCAGAGAGCAGTCTTTGGCATCAAAGAGTCGGTAGAGGTTTCCGACCAGAGCTATAAACTGCTTCAGCGCGTCCCCGGTGAAGCCCAGTTTGAGCCCTAGAGCGCGTCCATGATAGGCCCGGTAGCCCAGTAGCGGGTCGATGCGCACCGTATGGATCTTCTCAGGTGTGTTGCGGGCCACCTCTTCAATTTCTGTGCCCCCCTCAGTAGAAGCCATAATAGCAACGCTGGCGGTTTCACGGTCAATGATGGCGGCCAGGTAGAATTCCGATGCGATATCTACCCCGGCTTCAACCCATACCCGGTTTACCTGCTTGCCTGCAGCGCCGGTCTGCACCGTGACCAGATTTCCGCCCAGCATACTTCGGGCCGCCGCGATGGCGGCATCCGGTCCAGTCGTCACACGCACTCCGCCGCCAGTGTCAACACCGTCGATGCTTATCCGTCCTTTGCCACGACCACCAGCGTGGATCTGCGATTTAACCACCCAGACTCCCTGGGTCAGATTTGCGGCCAATCCGTCGATGTCGGCTAATGACGTTACGAGATGTCCTTCGGGGCATGGAATACCCACTTCCCGAAAGAGTTCCTTGGCCTGATATTCGTGGATCTTCATGCTCCCCTCCTCGCTAAACCCAACTGAACATAGTCAATCGAGTCCTGCGCATCAAGAGGAAAGGCTCGGGCGTGCACGAATAGACATTGAAAGAGAGGGTGCTTATAAAGTAAACTGCACAAAGGTGTGGAGCCCCAAGACCCGGCTAGGAAAGTGTTTGACGGGCCCCCTACCTCAGTGGAAACGCAACTGGAGGAATTCCATGACTCGCGGTCGCTCTTACATACTCTTTCTCGCCCTACTCTGGACGTCGCTCTTCATCGCGGCCTCCTGCAGTCCCACTGGCAATAACAATCTGCCCGACGTCGGCGGTGAGGTCCAATCGTGCGAAGTAGCAGACGACTGCGTGTCAGACGATGCGTGCCAAATCGCTGCTTGTGAGGAAGGAATCTGCGTCTTCACGGATGCGCCCGATGATGGCTCCTGCGATGACGGAGATTTCTGCACGACTGATGACCGCTGCGTCAATGGGACCTGCAGTGGTTCGACGGTCACCTGCGATGATGGACTGTACTGCAACGGTATTGAATTGTGTAACCCCGAATCGGGTGAGTGCACCGTTGGTACGGCCCCGAAAATGGATGACGAGGTTCCCTGCACCGTTGACGAGTGTGACGAGGTGGAGGACAAGATTACCAACGTGCCGGACGATGCCCTTTGCGATGACGAGGATCCTTGTACGATAGATTCCTGTGGCACGGCAACAGGTTGCACCTACGCAGATTTCACAGGTTCCTGCGACGATGAGGATCCTTGTACCGTGGACGATTCTTGTGCCGAGGGGAGTTGCGCTGGTGCGCCCAAGGATTGCAGTGATGGTTCCTTTTGCAATGGCGAAGAGAATTGTGATGCTGAAACGGGTGACTGCATGGAAGCCGAGGACCCTGAAGTAGATGACGGGGTCGAGTGCACTATAGATAGCTGCGATGAAGAAATTGATGCAGTCGTCAATGCACCCGATGATGGTGCGTGTGACGATGAGAATCCCTGCACGCTCGATGTCTGTGATGCTGTCGAGGGCTGCCAATATGAGAACGCGGAAACTGAATGTGACGACGAAGACCCCTGTACGTCTGGCGATATGTGTGCCGAAGGTGTTTGCGCTCCGGGGGAGTGGGTCTGCTTCGAGGACTGCACAAATGGGGAAGATGATGACACCGATGAATTGGTTGATTGCGAGGATCCGGACTGTGCCTGGGAGTTGAACTGCCTCGATACGGGCGAAACCTGCGCCTCTGCCTACGTTTTGAACCAGGGAATTCCAGTCTCCCTGGGGGATACCGTCGATTTTGCTGCCAGCACAGTAGGCAAGGAATCAGACCATGCGGGGAGCTGTTCCGATGCCAGTGCGGCCAGCCCTGACACCGTTCATTTGCTTGAGGTCGGGGAGCCGACCGGTATTTCCGTCTCTGTCGACTTCGTCGGCCAGGCGTGGCCGTCACTCTACATCCTTTCTCAAGACTGTCAGCAGGAATTGACCTGTGAAGCTGCCTCTAGCACCGACGCGATCACGGCCGTGGGTGTCTTGATGCCAGGTCTCTATTACGTGGTGGTGGATGGCAATTTCGTCGACGGTGCTGGCAACGGTGATGAGGCCGATTATGACCTCCTTGTGGAGACCTTCGCACCTGCTCCAACCGAAACCGGTTGTAGTAACGGTATTGACGATGATGCCGATGGCTTGCTCGATTGCGAAGATGATGATTGTGAGACGGCCCCTCAGTGTACCTCCGTTGCGGGAGAAGGGTGCGATGATGCCAAGGCGCTCTTTGGCGGCCCTGTCGCCGATACTGGCGAGACTATCCAGGCCACCGCAGAGGGCAGCACCAAGGGACTCTCCAACGACCTCGCGGGAAGCTGCGACTCAGATACCGCCAATGCCCCGGACATGGTTTTTACTTTCACTCTCTCTGATGCCCTCTGGCTGGAGGCAGCCCACGATTTCGATGGTGTACTCTACCCCGCACTCTACCTCTATGGGGGCGATTGCGACCAGGGGGAGGAGGTCGCTTGCACCAAGGCATTTGAAGGAGCTGCAGAGTTGTCGATGCCGGTGCCTGCCGGCACCTATTTCCTGGTTGTGGATGGCTCCTACGGGAAGGACGCCGGCAACTTCACGCTGGACGTTGCGCTCTCACCGCTGGCCGACGATGAAACCGACTGTGCCAATGGCCAGGACGACGACATGGACGGTGATTTGGACTGCGACGACGATGATTGTTCCGAGGATGTCTATTGTGTTGGTTTCCCGGGGGACAACTGCTTGCAGGCGCTGCCGATCAATGACGGCAAACCTATCGCCGAGGCCGACGCCGGTCTGTCACTGGTCTATAACGGAACGACGTTGGGACTCCTCGACCACTACGGTGCAGACTGCGACGCCGATACGACAGGTACTCCTGACCTCGTCTATTATATGAATCTGGCCAGTCCCATGACGCTCAATCTCAGCCACGATTACGAGGGTACTCTCTGGCCTGCTCTATATGTGCTGGGGTCGGATTGCGCTGCCGGCCCGGTTTTCGGTTGTGCCACTGGATTCTCGGGTGCGGCGTCGCTGAGCATCACTCTCCCGGCCGGCAAGTTCTATGTGGTGGTGGATGGCGCGTTCCCCGGGGATGCGGGCCCCTTCACCCTGACCGTCGACTTCTCTCAGGCCCCGCAGTTCGAGGTCAATTGCACCGATGGGCTCGATGAAGATATGGACGGATTCATCGACTGCGACGATACCGACTGCGAGTTTGAACTCTATTGCTCCGATCCCTATGAACCAAATGACGAACTTGCTGAAGCTGCCATCCTCGGCGAGCTGGAAGTGCAAGGTCCGGTCTTGGAACCTGGCACAATGATCTACCCGGCTGGCGACGAGGATTGGTTTGAATTGGTGGCCAGCAGTCCTGGATTCCTCTACGTCCAAGCGTTGCCCGACGAGGACCTTGATTTGAAGCTTCTTCTCTACGACGGAGATGGAATCGCCCTGGACGAAGCTGATGACGGATACTCGGGAGAGGCCGAAGCCCTCGTCTACTCACTGAAGAACCCAGGGTCTGTGCTTGTGGCTGTCGACGGGTTCCAGGAGTCCAACGGCTCCTATGACATACTGTTTGCGCTGCAGCCCCCCACCGAAACTGAAATTAATTGCACCGACGGCATGGACAATGACCTGGATGACAGTGTCGACTGTGCGGACGCGGATTGCGCAAGTTCCCCGTTTTGCGGAGCGGGGGATGACTGTGACAATGCCGTGGATGTGAATGGCGGTGATGCGGTTGGTGCGGAGCACGATGGAGTCCAAATCGACCTCTCAGGAAGCACGGTCGGATATGGCGATGACCTGGCGGGCAGTTGCAGTGAGCCCAGCGGCGAGGCCGCCGACTCAGTCTGGAAACTGGAGCTGTCGGTCCCCATGGTCATTGATGTCATGCTTGACTTCGAAGGGTATAAGTACCCCTCTTTCTATGTTCTTGAGGGAAGCTGCGACGGAGCGGAGGCGACCTGCGCGGCTGGCGACAAGGAGCCCCTCCCTGTGGAAGTCCAACTCGCTCCAGGAACCTGGTTCCTGGTCGTGGATGGCAACTGGGCAGGCGATGAATCTCCCTACTCACTCTCCCTGCTCTTTACCCTCGTGCAGACCGAGGAGACCAACTGTGTAGACGGTGAGGACGACGACAATGACGACCTCATCGATTGCGCTGACCCCGATTGTGCCCTCGATGAAGCTTGCCGGGGACTGACTTGTGATTTCCCCCTCTTGATCAACGAGGGGAATCCGGTGACCACGGACGATGATGGTCTGGCGCTCTCCTACGAAGGGTCAACCGTCGGCTTCCCCAATGACTTTGCCGGTAGTTGTTCCGAGGCCAGTGCACTTTCCCCGGATGCGATCTATCGATTCGACCTGACCGATACCATGAATGTCACCGTTTCCCACACATTTGAGGGCAATTTCTGGCCTGCTATCTATGTCTTCGCCGGGGATTGCTTGGAGGGAGAGCAGGTTCTTTGCGCTGTAGATACTACCGAGGCTGCCCTGGCAACCGGTCTGCTGGAACCCGGGGCCTATTACGTCATTGTAGACGCTGATTTTGACGGAGACGAGGCGCCCTACGCGCTTGACCTTCTCTTCACGGCCCCACTTGCGACCGAGATGGTCTGCGGCGATGGTATCGACGATGATGGCGATGACCTAACGGACTGCAATGATGATGATTGTGCGCTGGATGTAGTCTGCGTTGCAGAGAGTTGCCTGGCCCCGGCGCTGCTTAATGAAGGGAATCCTGTGGTGGCGGCTGATGATGGGCTCTCGCTGACCTATGAGGGTGACACCACCGGAATGCAGCACAATCTGGCGGGTAGTTGCGATGTCGATACGGGAGCTGCTGCGGACGCGGTCTACGTTCTCGAAGTTGGTGACGCCATGGTCGTGACTATCTCCCACGCTTTTGGCGGGTTCTTCTACCCAGCAGTCTATGTCCTGGCAGGGGATTGTTCCGCTGAGGCCGAGATCGCTTGTGCTGCGGAGACCGACGCACCAGCCGAAATTGAAGAACTTGTGTTGCAGCCGGGGACTTACTATGTGGTTGTCGATGCCAGCTTTGCTGAGGACGAAGCGCCTTATACGTTGACCCTCGATTTTGCTGCAGTGCCGGCCAATGAAGCTTCCTGCGGAGACGGCAAGGACAACGACGCTGACTCTCTCACCGATTGTTGTGACGATGACTGCCTGCTGGACCCCGTCTGCGTGGAGGGCCACTGTGGTGACGGCCTCGACGCGGACTGTGATGGGGCGGTGGACTGCGACGATTCCGAATGCGTTGAATCGGCCTTCTGCGTCGAGCAGACACTGCCTTTCGAAGAGGGTTTCGATTATGACGGGGCGTGGCCGGATGGCTGGGCCGTTGATGGGCCCGATGGGGCCTGTGGCTGGGGAGTAGATGACCAGGGGGCAGAATCGCAGTATTCCATGCAGTTCGCATACGGGAGTTGCAGCGAGGTTGAATCTTATACCCTCTCTTCGCCCTGGTTGGCCATGGCAGACTGTAACGAAATTACCCTCACCTTCACCGAACGCGGTGCCTTCACAACTTGGATGGTCTATCATGCCGCCGGCTTTGACGATGGGGTAACACCTTTGCCCATCGAGACCGACGCCCCAGGCGATGAGTGGGGAGAGGCCATCTCACTCTCCTTCGATGTCACGGATGTGGAACTTGGGCGAGTCTATTTCGCCTATCAGGGTGATAACGCAGATGACTGGTGGGTTGATGCTGTTTCAGTCACCTGCTCCGTCTTTGTGGACTAACGCCTAACTGACAAATCCAATGCCCTCGATTCGGATGACCAAACGCGTCGCTGGAGCCCTATTGGCTACCTTCCTGTTCTGGGGCGTAGTCTCTGGTTGCAAATCATCCAAAGGGCCGGACGCAGCGAGCTCTGGTGTGGCTGAGACCACCTCTTTGGATTCTACCGGAGAGGGGACCATAGAAGTTGCTGCGGATTTGCCCGGGGATATTGCAGACAATGCCCCGGAGGTTGACGATGCCACCCCACTCAATATCGATGACCTGGCCAAAGAGGCTGACGGGGGTGGGCTCGAACTGGTGGAAGAGGTCTTCTGCTCCGCGTCCACCATCGCGGCCTACTTCTTCGACGAAGGTGCGCCGGACGGTCTATCGACGGAGGTACTCGTTCCTCCCTATCCAGACCAGCCGGAACTCAACTCTTTCTCCTGGCAGATTAGTGTGTTGCGTGCTCATTCAATGCCGTCATCACTTCACTTCGGTGGGGAGGATGGGCTCGGCTACGACAACGGGCATCGGGTTGCCGCCGGGGCCACACTCTCTGGTGTGGAGCTTCCAGAGGAGGTCAAACTAGAGTTGGAACTTTGGCTCTATCTCGATGTTGAGGAGGCCCCCTATTCCGACTACTTCACCATCGCCGTAGATGTTGAGGGAATGCGAGTACCAATTTGGACTCGGAGTGGCAGCGACCAGCAGCGCGAGTGGTTTCCCCTCCAGTTGGACCTCACCCATTTCTCCGGGCGAGTGGTGGATATTGTCTTTATTTTCGATTCCCGTGACGAACTCGAGAATAGCGGTGAGGGAGTCTACCTGGACGATTTGGTCGTCACCGGAAGCTGCGAGACTGTGGACCCCTGCGAAAGCGATGTTCAATGCGCTTCGGGCAATCCCTGTGTGCTGGGCGATTGTGTCAACGGGGCGTGCCTCTGGGAGTTCCTTGATATCTGTTGCCTGAGTTTGGCTGACTGTGAGGATTGGGACAATTGCACCATCGAGCAGTGTGTCGATGGGAGCTGTTTCTGGCAGCATGACCCGGAGCCTCTCTGCTGCAATTCCAATGACGACTGTGCTGACAGCGATCCCGACTGCACCATAGATTTCTGTGAGAATGGGTCATGCGCGTCTTTGCCATCGGGAGCTGATATCTGTTGCCAGGTTGATGCCGAGTGTGATGACGGGGACGCCTGCACGGCGGACCTCTGCGAAGCTTACTCATGTGCTCATGAGAATCTCTGCTGTTCTGTCGATGCCGATTGCAACGATCTGGATGACCAGTGCACTGTCGATAGTTGTATCGCCGGTGTCTGCAGTTTCGTGCCCACCGCAATCGAAGGATGTTGCTTCTCCCAACTCCTCACCTTCGGCTTTGAGTCTGGGCAGTTGGCCGGCTGGGAGGTAGAGAGCGACCAATCGGAATCGGCCTGGCAGCTCGTCGATACGCAAGCGGCGGCGGGCGACTGGTCACTCCATTACGGCAATCCACTGGCCGGTTCATACAGTAGTGATAGCCAGGGTAGGGCCACAAGTCCTCCAATCGCCCTACCAACGGGTGCCGCGGCCTCAGTTGGCGCCCATCTCTATTACGATACCGAGGAGTGTTGCGACAAGCTTGAGGTCGCGTTGGTGGATCAGAGCGGGGAACGTCACGTACTTGGACAGTTCTCTGGCGAGAGTTCTGGTTGGGATAGCTGGGAGGCAGACCTGACGAAGTTCGTTGGTCAGACCATCCATCTCGAGTTCTTCATTCTAACAGATTCCATTATCGAAGGGTTGGGGGTCTTTGTTGACGAGATGTCCGTGTCCATCGTCTGTTGCGACGAAGCCACAGATTGCGACGACGATAACCCTTGCACGGTGGATTCCTGCCCCGGTCCCGAGAGCCTCTGCGAATATGTGCCGGTGCCCGACTGCTGCCAGAGCAATGGAGCGTGCGATGACGAGGACTCGTGTACTCAGGATAGCTGCGTTGAGCTGCTCTGTGAGCATGTCAATCTCTGTTGTGAGAGCGACCTTGAATGCGACGATGCCGATGATCTTTGCACCATAGATGTCTGCCTCGATAGCTACTGCTCTCACCTCTCCACCGGAGCCTCGGGATGTTGCGAGGAGATTCTCTTCTCCGATTCCTTTGAAGAGGCAGAGTTGGACGGATATCAGGTGGAGAACCTGTCTCCGGTCTTCCTGTGGCATGTCAGTGACGTGGAAGCGTATAGCGGTTCCCTGTCCCTCACATTTTCCGATGAAGATGGAATCACCTATGGTCCAGACGCCGAGGGGACGGTGATTACTCCTCCTGTAGAGATCCCGTTGGTGGATGCCTCTCCGACACTCGAGTTCATGGCGAAATACAACACCGAGAGTTGCTGTGATTGGTGGAAGGTGCATCTGATAGTCGAGGGAGAATGGAGTGAACTCGGTAGCTTCGGCGGGGAGGAAGATTGGAAGCAGTTCGTCTTCCCGCTCGACGAGTATCTAGGCAAGACCGTCCAGGTTGCCTTTGAGTTCTTCAGCGACGGTGCCATTTCGTACGACGGAGTCTTCATCGATGACCTCTACGTCGGCCAACATTGCTGTTCAGTTCCGGCCGATTGCGACGATGGCGATCCCTGCACGCAGGATATCTGTCCGGGGGAGAAGGCCCACTGTGAGTATATACCGGTGGCCAACTGCTGTGCGAGTCACGAGGATTGTGAAGATGATGATGACTGCACTCACGACATTTGCGACGAGAATCAGTGTCTCAATTTCGCAGAGTGTTGCACCGAGCACAGTGATTGCGACGATGGCGAGGACCTCTGCACAGTTGATTCCTGTGCCGACGGCTTTTGCAAGTATAAGCCCCAATATCTTCCCACCTGTTGTTTCCCCAGCGTGTTCCTCGAAGATTTCGACGAACCACTGGGGGAGCAGTGGGTGGTAGAGAACAGCTCCCCGGAGTTCGGTTGGCGTCTCCACGACTCCAAGTCGGTGACCGGGGATTTCTCTATCTACTATGGGAACCTAGACGGCAGTTCATACGGAACGAGCAACTCCGGCGAGTTCATTACGCCACCAATAGCGGTGCCGGTGGCCCCGTCTGTGGCTATGGCCTACCAACTGTGGAGTGACGTGGAGGCTGGTTTTGACCTACTCCTGGTGTCGGTCTTGTGGAATGACGAGGAGATTCACTTGGAGACGATATCAGGGAGTTCCATAGAAAACTGGCAACTCAAGGAAGTGGACCTCACTCAGTACGTTGGCCAGGAGGTGCGTCTCCGTTTCTACTTCGATTGTGATTTCTCGACAAGCTACGAGGGACTCTGGATCGACCAACTGAGAGTTGATGTCACCTGCTGCTATGGTGATGAGGAATGCCTTTCAGGAAGTCCTTGCGTCATGGTGACCTGTGCAGGGGATGGCGGCATGTGCGTACCCGAGGATGTGGCTGATTGCTGCGTCAACGAGAGTGATTGCGATGATGCGGATCCCTGTACATTGGACCTTTGTGTCGACGGTCAGTGCGATTATTCACCGCTTTGCTGATGCTCTTGTCCATTGGTCCGGGAGGCCGTAGCTTTGCAACAGCAAGCATGGTTCTGGAACATTGGCCGCGACGTGGTGTATAGTCCGGCTAGCGGGCATTGCCTCGCCCTTGATATCGACGCTAACTGATTTGCTGCAAAATGTACTTTTATGCATGGCAATAGGAGGGAGAATCATGAGACGTTGGGCAACTCTGATGCTGATGCTCGGTCTGGCGGTGACGCTGGGGCTGGGTGGCTGCAAGAAGAAGGAAGAGGCCAAGAAAGAGAGCAAGAAGGGGGCGGTGGCCAAGCAGGAGGCCGAGAAGAAGGGCGTGCAGACCTCGGCTGAAGAACCCTCTAGAGACCCTGCAGAGGCCCCGGCAGAGGTCCCGGTAGAAGCCCCGGCAGAAGCCCCCGCTGAGGCCTCGGCCGAGAATCCTGGCGTTGCAGATGTGGTTGAGGCTCCGGTAGAAGCCGCAGGAGTCGCGGATGCGACAGAAGAGGCTCCGGCGGAAGCCCCCGCAGAAGCCCCGGCAGAGGCCCCCTCGGAAGCCCCGGCAGAGGCCCCCTCGGAAGCCCCGGCTGAGGCCCCCTCGGAAGCACCCGCTGAGGCCCCCTCGGAAGCACCCGCTGAGGCACCGACCGAAGGCGAGGTTGCGCCGTCAGAGGAAGCAGAAGTACCAGCGGAAGGTGGCGCTGCTGAGGCAGCCGATGTGGTTGCCGGAGAGGAAGCCGCAACTCCCCATTTTGGTCGCGAATTCAAACTTGAGGCTGTAATGATGGTGGCCGATGTTACCAAGTATCCCGATCACTACAGTACTTTCGAGACCATCAAGCTGCGCGGCACCATTATGGGTGTCGAGGGAGACAGAGTACTCCTCGGACACGAGACCACAGATGGCTTCTATCTCGTTTGCATCAACATGGGAGACTATGCCCGTCGCGAGTTGAAGACTGGGCAGATAGTCCAATTCGAAGGCAAGCTCACCAAGCAGGATTGGAATGTCGAGGACTTTGGCGCTATCGATACCGGCGCCAAAGAGCGAGGCATTGCCAAGGGCTATGCACTGGTCGTTGAAGCTGGTGAAACTGAATAGCGGTGTTGAAGCTGGTGAAACTGAATAGCGGTGTTGAAGCTGGTGAAACTGAATAGCGG
>CAZFVN010000026.1:0-423 GCA_964522395.1 uncultured Myxococcales bacterium | reverse complement strand
TGTTGAAGCTGGTGGAACTTAATAGCGGAGGAGAGAGGATTCGAACCTCCGGACCCCGTAAAGAGTCAACGGTTTTCAAGACCGTCGCCTTCGACCACTCGGCCACTCCTCCAATTCTCAAACCACGGAACTATTAGTCCATTCGCTCGCCGTTGTCAAACATACGGCACCATTATCATATGCCTCCCCAATCTCCCCTTCCCGGGGACGGGGCGTCGGGGAATCCAGGGCAGAGCGGCCCCGGCCGTGCTTCCGGGTACTCCTGGAGCCGGACAAATAGCGCGTCGCTGCGCGCTCTGTTGCCTCATTTAGCCCTTCCCTTCCCGGGGACGGGGCGTCGGGGAATCCAGAGCCCTTCCCGGGGACTTCCCGGGGACGGGGCGTCGGGGAATCCAGGGCAGAGCGGCCCCGGCCGTGCTTCCG
>CAZFVN010000025.1:0-44595 GCA_964522395.1 uncultured Myxococcales bacterium | reverse complement strand
TCAACCCCTCGAAATCACGACCGTTTGGTGTCGACTCAAAAGATCCGCACCCAATCCCTTCTTGAAGGGCAGAAGCCGACCTGAGCGGGAGCGGGTGCCTTCAGGGGCGATAAAGATGGAGAGCCCGCCGCGGTCAACGATTTCGGCCAGTGACTTCATGGAGGCTACGGCTACCTCTCGATTGCGACGGTCGAGACGCAGATGTCCGGTAAGCAAGTACATTTGGCCAAAGAAGGGATAGTAGATGACCTCCTTCTTGACGATGCCGACAGAACCGAGGGGCATGAGCTGCATGATAATGAAGAGGTCAATCATAGATGTGTGGTTGACCAGATAGATCGCTGGCCGCTTCGAATCCAGGTGCTCCCGGCCATTCACCTTCAACGTACATCCGCAAACCCAGAGGCCACCATGCCCGACAAACTTCTCAACGAAGATGCACGAACGAATCCGCCAAAGTCGGCTCGGTAGAACAAGCAGACAGATGATGCTTTGAAGAATCGCACCAATGGCGACCAACACGAACCCGAAGGTCAGCTTAAGTAGTGTTACAATACGGCCCATGCAATGTTCCTCCAGGGGGATGAGGAGGTACAGTGTAGACGGGAACCGGTTCGGTGGCAATCTGAGGCAGCGAAATTGCAGTCAGGAAGCGGACTAGCGAGGCCGCCGTCGCCCATGACCGCCTCGCCAGCGACTACCACTCGGCTTCTTTTTGCCCGATTGCGGCCGATGCCGTTGCCGCTGAGGACGGAGGTCCGTCGGGTCAGGTGCGGGGAGAGTCGACCGGTGAGGGTACCCGTCCATTCTCTGAATGTGACTCTTGATGAGCTTCTCGATATCTCGCAAGTAGGGACGCTCATCTTCGGCGCAAAAGGCAATGGCAATTCCCTCGGTTCCAGCCCGTCCCGTACGACCGATTCGATGAACGTAAGTCTCTGGTTCGTTGGGCAGGTCGAAGTTGAAGACATGCGAGATTTCTTCTACGTCGATCCCGCGCGCCGCGATATCGGTGGCTACCAACACCGGCGTCTCCCCGCTCTTGAAACCGTCCAGTGCCCGAGTACGTGCGCCCTGCGATTTGTTGCCATGTATGGCCTGCCCGGAAATACCCGCTTTCCGAAGCTTCTTTACAACCTTGTCGGCTCCATATTTGGTGCGGGTGAAGACGAGAGAACGGCGAACCGACGACTGTTTGAGGAAGTGAATCAACAGGCCGACTTTGTCCTGCTTCTCGACGAAGCAGAGCTGCTGCTCAATAAGATCCACAGTCGAGGCCGGCGGAGTCACCGCGACAAAAACGGGATTCTCACGCAAGATGGTATCGGCCAGAGCCTTGATATCATCAGGCATGGTCGCCGAGAAGAAGAGGCTCTGCCGGTTCTTCGGCAAGAGGGCAACCACCTTGCGGATGTCGTGGATGAACCCCATATCGAGCATGCGGTCGGCCTCGTCCAGGACGAAGACCTCGACATCCGCCAACGAAATGATCCTCTGATTGATAAGGTCGAGGAGACGACCCGGCGTGGCAACAAGCACTTGAGGACCGCGCCGCAATGCACGTTCCTGCGGCCCTTGGCCAACGCCACCAAAGATAACCACGGTGCGAGTGCGCGTGTGCCGACCATAGGTCGTGAAGCTCTCGCCCACCTGAGCGGCCAACTCACGAGTAGGAGTAAGGACTAACGTTCGAACACTGCCGTTGCGCCCACTTGACGCCGGGTTGGTTGTGAGGTGGTGCAGAATTGGAAGGGCGAATGCCGCGGTTTTGCCCGTGCCAGTCTGGGCACAGCCAAGTACGTCTCTGCCCTCCAGCACCGGTGGAATGGCCTTTTCTTGAATAGGGGTGGGCTGCTCGTAGCCTTCTTGCTCGACCGCGTCGAGGAGGCTCCTCAGCAGTGGAAGATCCTGAAATTTCATGCAATCTGTTCCTGTGTGAAATACGAAAGAGTCAACTCCAGCCGGTAGATTCCGGCGGTTGAGGTGGTGGCACCCTACCCTATTCCGCCAAAGAGTGCAAATCGATGTGCAGCCAACTAGGGCAATGCCTCGATGTCCGCAGCGGTGCACCAGGCAGGGGCAGTCACCGGATGACAGCGGGACGGAGAACCCCCGGGGATGGAGAAGAAGTAGCTCCCGTCATCAGTGGGAGCCGGAAAGTCTGTACTGATAAGGTGCGACGCCACGAGTGCGGCAGCAGCGCGAGCCGGATTGTTGTCGAAGTCCGCGGGGTCGGTGGAATCCGCGGTACTCCGGACCATGTATCCCGCTTCGCAAAGTGCAGATATCTGCTCTTCGTCACCCTGAGCATTACCAAACTCCACAAATGAACCCCAGGGCGTCTCAGGGCCCCCGCGCACGTGCAGCACCCGCCCCTGCAGTGTCACGTCCGGTCCTAGATAGTTCTCCCTGTGTATCCACGAATCGAGGAGGTGAAAAAGTACCTTGCCACGGGACTCGCGCAATGGTGGCCAGCCCTCCTGGGCCAGAGCCTCTTGCATGTTGGCCCACTCCCCCACCACGTCTGAGGGCGTCACGACGCGTTCCAACGGCCAGACCTTCAGAATCGTCTCGTCCAAATCATCGTAGTGTCCCTGAAGCGAGTGGGTATCGATGTCATCTTTGGGTTCAATGAAGACAAAGAGAGTGTGGTGCCCTGGGTTTTCATCAGACCAGGTTCGCAACAACTGCAGACACTCGGGCAAGGTCTCACAATTGGTATTGTCATCCAGGATGGGCACGTGATAGACGGCGAATTGGCTTGTCTCCTCATTCCAGTGGATATCCAATTCGACCTGCCGTACACCATACTCTTCAAGTTGAACGTCCAAGGGTTCATGGACATAGTCCCATTTATCAGAAACCAACTCGTCTGGGAGCAGGTGGTAGCTGTTGTGGGTACCCTTGCACTGGATTTGATTCAGGCGAAGTTCATCGTCCCGTGGATATCGATCGGGGACTTTCGCCTCGACCGCGCCATCAACTGGCAAGTCCCCCCGGAGTTCCGCCCATATACCTCTACTATCCGCGGTGAGGGACAAGTCAGCCGAGCGCTCGCTATCTGGAAGGTCTTCCCGGGGCGCGCAAGAGACGCACATTCCAAGAATGACAACGATGACTCCCACCAACCGCACCACGCGTGCACCGGCCATCTCCTACCTCCTGGGAAGGGAGTATACGCCAGGGCGGCTGGTCGTCCAATGGACTTTCCCGATGAGGCCCAGCCTCCGAGGAATCCCTGGCGTACACCGGCCGACACACTGCTCGAGTGCGATAGACCCGCGGAGCCGTTTTTGCCTTCGCACTCTATTTACTGCACAATACCGACCATACGGGGAGGTCGCACATGCGCACACGAGTCGCCATTGCCTGTTTCTTACTGCTTGGTTGTTCCGCCAATGTGGGTACCGACATCTTCCAGGCTGACGATGACACACAGTCAAGTTCTGTGGACGTCAGGGGAATCCCGGACACAATTGCTGGGGATGGGACCGTGGAAACCGATCTCCAGTTCCCACCAGTGGATGGAAGATTTGATCTGGCCCCCCTAGACACGCCTTTCATTCCTGGCTGCCAGCCCGGCGAGGGCTGCTTCCTCGACCCCTGCGGGGAGAATCTCGACTGCCAGTCCGGCTGGTGCGTTGAGCACCTGGGCGAAGGCGTCTGTACTGAACTCTGCCAGGAGGAATGCCCGCCAGGCTGGGCCTGCAAGTCGGTTGGTGCTGGCGGTCCGGACCTCTCCTCCATCTGCGTTTCGGGGTACAGCAATCTTTGCAAGCCCTGCGCCACATCGGAAGGCTGCAAGGCGGTCGGCGGGGCGGAAGATGCCTGCATCGACTACGGGGACGAGGGGAACTTCTGTGGTGGCACGTGCACCGATAACGAGGATTGCCCATGGGGCTTCATCTGTACCGAAGCACTCACTGTAGACGGGGTGGAACTCACCCAGTGCGTAGCCGAAGCCGGTATCTGCCCCTGCGCCGCCAAGTCGGTCACCCTGGGTCTGACGACGCCCTGCGCGGTGGCCAACGAGTTTGGCACCTGCAGCGGCAAGCGAGTTTGCACCGACGGCGGACTAAGTGACTGCGATGCTCTAGTGCCCGACGTAGAAATTTGCGACGGAATCGACAACGACTGCGACGGAGAGGTGGACGAACCGGTTCTCGTGGAAGATGAATACGTTGCCGTCTGCAGCGACGGAAACGCCTGCACCAAGGATAGCTGCCAGGGAGCCGACGGCTGCACCCACGAAGCCCTGGATGAAGGCGAATGTGTGGACGGAGATGCCTGCACGGTGGGCGACCATTGCGAGGAGGGCGTTTGCCTCGGCAGCCCTGTTGCCTGCGACGACAACAACCCATGTACCGACGACGTATGTGACGGTCTCGGTGGTTGTGATTTCAGCGCCAACACGGAACCATGCGACGACGGCGACCCATGCTCCGTAGCAGACCAGTGCAAAGCCACTCAGTGTGTTGGAGTACCGGTGACCTGTGACTGCCAGGTGGATGCTGACTGCGACGCGCTGGAGGACGATAACGTCTGCAACGGAGTTCTTCTCTGCGAAACCGACTGGCTACCCTATCAATGCAACGTCGACGACGAGACCATTGTTGAATGTCCAGCTCCCGATGGACCAGATGCGTTCTGCCTTCAATCAGTCTGCGACCCAGTCACAGGTGGCTGCGACATTGCCCCTGCTCACGAAGGATTTGCCTGCGACGATGGAGATGCCTGCACGGTTGGCGACCATTGCCAGGAGGGTCTATGCGAACCGGGCGTCGCTCCACTTTGCGCGGACAACAACCCGTGCACCGACGATTCCTGCGATCCAGCGACAGGGTGCCAGTTCACCCCCAATGAGGCCCTCTGCTCAGATGGCGACACCTGTACAACTGGAGACGCGTGTGCCGAAGGGGTCTGTCTCGCCGGGCCACCTCTCGACTGTGACGATGGCAACATCTGCACTGATGACAGTTGCGACCCTGCAAAAGGGTGCGAGCATCTGGCAAACGAAAGTGAGTGTGATGACGGCGAATCGTGCACCGTTGGCGACGCTTGCAGTCTGGGGGCCTGTCTTCCCGGTGGCCCCCTCGATTGTAATGACGATAACCAGTGCACAACTGACTTGTGCACCAAGGAGACCGGCTGTCTCAACACCTTCATCGATGCACCTTGCGATGACGGAGATGCTTGCACCGAAGGTGAACATTGCATCAACGGAAACTGCCTCAACGGCTTGCCAATCAATTGTGACGACGACAACCCCTGTACTAATGACCTCTGCGGCGAGACCGGCAAGTGCTTACATACACCCAACGCAGAGCAGTGTTCGGATGGCAACCACTGCACCACGGGTGACCACTGCAGCCAGGGCAAATGCAGCTACACGGGAGCCACGAATTGCGACGACCAGAACCTCTGCACCGACGACAGTTGTGCCCCGGATAGTGGCTGCGTACACGCCATGAACAGCGCCCCGTGTAATGATGCCGACGCATGCACCCTTGGGGACATCTGCGAAATGGGAGAATGTGTTTACAAGGGTCTCGTGGACTGCGACGATGCGAACCCTTGCACCGACCAGGAGTGCGACCCCAGCGAGGGGTGTCTATACAGTGACAACGAGGCCGATTGCGACGACGGCAACGCGTGCACAATGGGAGACAAGTGCGTTGATGGCGGCTGCGACTACTCGGGCCTCACCAATTGTGACGATGAGAATGAATGCACCACGGACGTCTGCGACCCAAAACTTGGCTGCGTGCACTTGCACAACTCAGCCCCTTGCGAAGACGGTAGTGTCTGCACTGTCCTTGACGTCTGCGACCAGGGAATCTGTGTCGGCGGCCAGACAATCACCTGCAATGACGACAATCTCTGCACCGACGACTCCTGCGATCCCGACGGCGGATGCCTCTTTGTTCCCAACGCAGTTCCCTGCACAGACGGCAACGTCTGCACCGTGGCAGACCAATGCAGTGAAGGCATCTGCGTCTCGGGCAACGCGCTGGACTGCGACGACCAGAACGTCTGCACCGATGAATCCTGCCACCCTGAAAGTGGCTGCATCCACACGGCCAACGACGGCAACTGTGACGATGACAACGCTTGTACCGAAGACTCATGCGACGAGGTGACAGGTTGCGTCAATACCCCCATCGATGCCAATTGCAACGACAACAACGCCTGCACGGAAGATTCTTGCGACGAGGAGACAGGGTGCGTGAATACGCCCATCGACAATAGCTGCAATGACGACGTCGACTGCACCGTCGATACCTGCGATGCGGACGAAGGCTGCGTATACACCGTGGACCACACCGCCTGCAACGACAACATCGACTGCACCATCGACCTCTGCGATGCGCAACTCGGCTGTGTGCACATCGCCACTGACAACCTGTGCGACGACGACAACGCCTGCACCACCGACACTTGTAGTACCGACACTGGATGCGTCTTCACGAACAACGCCGCAGCCTGCGATGATGGCGTTGCCTGCACCGTGAATGACGTCTGCTCCGGGGGGAGTTGCTCGGGCTCCAATCCGAAGGTCAAGATCTACGACTCCAACCTGGGGGTAGTGACAATGCTCTCTTGCGGTGGAGGCCATGACGGATTCAATTTCGTCTGCAACCACCTTGGCTATGGCAAAGCAACGGGCGTACACCCCACCGGGGACTACCAGGGCGGCGGTCCCTGTTGGGCCATTGGGGAAGCCGACGGGAACGTCAACAAGAAATACGGGAGTTGCGGCGGCGGCTGTACACACTGGTCCTATGTCGAGTGTTACAAATGCAAATAACACCTGCATCTCGACGTCACTTTTCGACGCCACTTAGAATAGCCCTGGACAAATGCAATTCCTGTGAGTAAATTTGCGTTGCACGAAGGTTCGGTTACATTTTTGGCGACGGGACTCAAAACAACTACCGTTGCTGTGGAGTAGGAGGGCGAACATGTCAGGCGAGAACTTTAAGCCGTATCTCGATACTTTTGAGAAGGACTGGAAGTGCTTCACCGTTGAAAGTGAACACCAGGAAGTGGAAATGCGGGCCCCTTCAATTCATCTCGACGGCGAAATCGTCGACGCCGATGCTGAAGAGCTCCGCATCCTGCTGGATGAGCACATGGCCATGACTGCAGCCAAGATGGTCACCAAGTAGATACCAGCTTTTCCAGTAGTCGCTCCCCAGAATCGAAATCAAGTCGTAAACGGGTCGCTCCATCGACCACTACCATCTCTCCACTACCAAACTCCTGGAGACAATAGTCGTTGTCCCAGCGATTGAATGGCCCCAGGTCAACAGATGCTCCGGCGACCTCAAGGGGGCCCTCCCAGCCCACCGTCACCATACCCAATGAAGGCGAGCCGTACGCAACTCCATTGTCGAAGGAGAGGGGCGCACCACTTACGCCACCGACAAAGTCATCGAAGCCTTCCCACTCGTCGGTACTGCCAAGCTCTACCACCCAGGCATTCTCGGTGACATCGGTTCTGAGTTCATATTCATTCTCTTCAACCCAGTAGACAGGATGCTGTGAGCCCAGTGCGACAAAGCCATCTCCCTTCCGGCCGAAGACCCAGTTGTCGACTTCCACAATTTCGTCAAAGCCTGACTTGGGGAAGAAAGCATGCAGGTAATCTGCGGTGAGGTAGTCGTCAAGTAGTGGAACCGAATCCTTCCGGTACTGAATCACTCCCACATGACGATGGAGGGTCACTCGAGGCAACCATCCGCCGATCCACTGGTCCCCGAATTCCAGCCCCGCCTCGAGCTCATCCATCTTGCCGGGAAATGAGGTGAGAACGTATGCTGAGTTGTCCAACGTAGCCTGCCACATCTGCGTCTGAGCTGCCCAGTACCCAGCCTTCGTATCCTGCGCTCCCGATAGTTGGTAGTGAGGGGTCCGGTAGGTGTATGTACTCACGGACTCAAGCGCAATTCCACGCGCAACAACCTCCATTTCCTCCGCTAGTTGCTCCAATTCAGGAGTTCCCGCCATCTGCTTCAGCATGCTATCGAAAGGCTCAGGGATATCGCCAAACAAGAAACCATTCCAAAGAGCGTACTCGTCCAGCATTCCCACCGTGCCATTGATCACTTCGGGCGCGACAAGTGCCGACAGTCCTGCCCAGAAGACGACGTCTACCATACCCTCATAGGTCAACCCCCAATCCTCCGCGTCGGTAACACTGATACTGTCGCGTTGCCGATGCTCATGGTTGCCCGCCGTCTTTTTAGCCAAGGCCTCGAGAAGCGCCGGCGGCACATAGGTGCTGGTTGCAAGGAAGGTCGCAGAGAAATTGCCCGCTGAACCCATCTCCCCGAGCCCCAGGCAGAGCCAGGCAGCTTCGCTGGTTGAGTCCTGCAAACCGTTTAGGAACTTGTTGGAGTAGGTCCGTCCATGGGTCGTGGCAAAGTTGCCCTTGTACATATTGTTGAGAAGGTCCATCAAGACGATGTCCAAAACCATGGCGGCCTTGGTTCGAATCCCTTCATCCTCAGCGAAGTCAACCAGGTTGACCAGGGCCGGAATGTCCTCGTTGAAGTAGACATTTGAGTGCCACTCCGAAAAGCCCATCCGCCCCCTGAAATCGAGCCACCGCTCAACCAATGGCAGGGCGTGAGCCACGTGCTCTGTTCCGGTCATCCCCGAATTCGAGAAGACGGTATCAGGAAAGAGATGGCCGGCCAGGAGTTCACCGGAATGGAAGAGAATCTGATGGTTCTCGGTCCAGTAGCACATCTTGTCGTCGCCAGGCTCACTGAACCAGTACCTGAAGCCTAGCAGGGTCTCTTCAATAGCCATCCTGAGACTATCAGGCAGGGCCCCGGTTCCTCTGTTCAGATGGAGCAATCTGACCAGCGCCGCAACCCGGAAATCTGCGGTATCAAGGCGATTATTGACCTTCTCAAGAGCCTTCTCAATTTCCACGACGTTGTAGTCGGCTGCCTCCCCCGCCACTCGGCAAACCTGACCGTAGACCCCGCCCTGACCTGGTCCGTTATTGGCGTAGCAGTGGTCGAAATAGGCTGCCTTGCGCTCCAGGAAGGCACTGCTCCCCTCAATCGGTATCGACTCCCATTGGGGGCCAATCTCGGCACCCGCATCGGATAGCCGACCATGACGCTCATCAGCCTGCGCCGAACCGTCGCCAAACGAGGTATCCGGCAGGTCAGGAGTGAGTGAAACATCCACCGGCAACTCCTTCAAAGAAGCGTTGCCGCAACCCACCTGCATCACCAGCCAAACAAGCAACCCCAAAGAGAATCGCGTCATGGTATCAATCAACCTCCGGCAAGCCCGACGTTTCTACCAGAGCCAGAATCACCGCCCCGATTCCAAATGACAAATCATCCTCCAACGGTATCTTCAAATAGACCTCCAGTTTGTCCGCAGTGGTCGGGCCGGAAATACCCGTCACCACCGGTCGACCTTCATCATCCTCCGTGATCCGAGCGACGACACCGGTCATAGCTGCATCAACGCTCCCAAGGACCGCATCGTCAAGCCAACCGTAGCGCCAGCCACGAGCCATACCAAACGCGAAGAGAGCCGCACCGCTGGTCTCCAGATAGGCTTCCCCGGGCCGATTCAATATCGTCCACCACAAGCCCGTTGCCGGGTCCTGGTGCGCCATGGCTTCTGCCACCAGCTTCCCCAACGCCTCGCTGACGATTTCATCACCTTCCAGGCGCAGGGCTCGCAGCCTGAGATAGCTCGCGCCGGCCACCGCCACCCAACCATTTCCCCGGGACCAGTAGGTATCCGGTGTCTGCTCGATAATCCACTGATAGGCGTGAACGTAGAATCCGCCTGGAGACTGAAGTAAGTCAGTCGCGATGGCGAACTGCTCCCCCATTTCGTTGAGGGATTCTTCGTCCCCGGTCGTCTCATGCCAGCCCATGAAGACATTGCCAAACATAAAAAGTGAATCGACCCAGATGGTGACAATATCGACGATTCCCAAATGGCTGATACCCCCATCTTCGGTCCGGGTGGCTTCGTCGTAAAGATATGTGAGGGCATCATCGGCCACCTCCCGGTAGCCCTCATCGGCCATCAGATGGTAGAGCCAGATTGCGACACCGGCTGGAGCACAGGTGTCGCTGGTACCCATCTTGTAGCCGGCCGCTACGTGGGAGTCCATGTAGGCCTTGCAGTATTCAATCAGGTACTCCTCGCCCGTGACCTTGTATAGTTCAATGAAACCGAGCAGCATGACCGCCTCCTCCCAGTTCCAGGCCAAAGTCTCGGCCGGATGGAGGTCTACATGCTTCTGAGCAATTGCCAGGGCCAGAGAGATGTTGACGGAACTCGGGTCCCGTTTGGCTGCGAAGCACTTGCTGTCTGGTATGGCATCAGGATCACACCAGTCGAAAGGAGGGGCTGAGGCCGACACCTCTACATGTTCGACCGTGAAAGCTTCCGCATTGACCCGAGCGTCAGGCAGGTCGGCGCCGGGGGTGGTCGTCGACCCACAAGCCAGAAGGACTACCAGAAACACAACTGAAGATCGCCCCACAATAGACCTCCGTAGACCACGGCGAGCAGCGGCCATAGTGTAAACGGGCTGGGGCAATTCGTGCAAGTCCGGGGGGCATTGAGTAACTACGTCACCACCCTCGCGGGCAGCGCGGTGTCTGAGTAGTCTTACTCATAGGGATTTCGGAGAACCCAGGACGACCGTGCCGCAAGCTGGGGGGCCTCTAGAAACTCACATCCAACGTCGTGTAAGCATAGTGCTCAGCCTGGCTCCCCGAGGCCGGCTCAAAGAGTTCGCCCGGCAGGAAGATGGCGTAGACAAAGTCTACCTTGAACTTCTTGTAGGGCTTCCAGTCAATGCGGACATCAACCTCAGTGCCAAACAAGTTGTCCCCGGCCGCGCTCTCTTCCATGCTCATGAACTGGTGCGCAGTGACCTTGGCAGCGACTCGTTTGAGAGGACTTACCCCGGCCTGGACACCAACATCCATCAGACCCAGTCCACCCGTATGCGCAGGCAGATTCAGGAAGAAGTCCATCTCACCATAGAACTTGTGATTGGTTGCGTAGAGCGTGTCGAACGACTTCATATCTGTGTCTCCCGGGTCGTCATCACCGGAAGCCACCTCGCCAAACAACTCGAAGAAGGGCGCCAATTGACTATCGAGAGAATACCTCAGGTGGAGAGCTGCCAGATACGCGGCATAGCTCACATCCCCATCAGCAGATCCCATTTGATAGTACCCTTCCGCCGAATAGGAGATACCGCTGCCACCGCCCGTAGCAATAACTCCGGCGGTGACCCGCTGGCGGCCCGCAGCATCGTCGGCATCGAGCACGGCAATGCCACCTAGGGAGGCCCAATCGCTGACATTGTAATGAACATTGACCGCGCCGAGGTCCACATCCGACGGATTTGCGCCCATGAAGTCATCGGCTACGCGGGCGTAGAAACCGTCCACACGAAGCGCCCCCTGACTGTAGACCGCCCTGGCACCATCAAACGAACGCGCCTGCTCAAGCCACCCAACGGTACCGATGAGCCGATGGTTCTCAATCCCAATTTCCTGCCGCCCCACCCTGATCTCCAGACCTTTCATGGGCATTACTCGGGCATAACCCTGGTGCAGGTCAAAGGAGTCTGCAGAGAAGTCTGCGAGCGTTCCGTCAATGGGACCGACTCCCACTTCTCCGCCAAAGTTCCGAACGTCCTGCATCTCCAGGTAGACACCGAACTTATCGTCATAAGTTGCCCCGGCCCCGATGCGCGCCCTATGCTTGACGACTGTGAATTCACCGCCCTCCATGAAATCCTTGCCCTGGCTGATGTAGAGCCGGGGCCGATATTGCAGGGCTAGATTGACATCGACTGGCCCTTCCCCGGCAAATGCCGGGACGGCCAGCAGCAGCGCAAATGCGGTTAGTAATGTTCGTAATGCGCCACTTGAAAAAGTCTCGTGGTTCTTCATCTAAGGCCTCCTTCCGTTTGCCAGAGTTTTCCCTGTCTGTTTTAGGCATTGCGAAGTGCGGAAACAACTGCCCGAAGGAAGATCGTTGATCGGGGGCGGGATCTCTCCATACAAACGCACGCCCTCGCAGTCGCCATACACGCCCTCACGGTCACACGCTTTCCATCTTCTGTCCGATGCCGTACTATGGCTTCCGACCACGAGTTCCTTTGGGAGGGGTGGATGAGAATCGCGGTTGGAAGACTATTGCTGGTCACACTGTTTGCCTACTCTTGTGGGACAGCAGATAGCTCGCCTCAAGATACTCACCCCGACTCAGACGTCCTTCTGCTCGACTCGATATTGGATGAGTCAACCCGCCACCCGGACCAGCAGAATCAAGAGGCCAGTCCTCACGATACGCCTGACCGCGTCCAGGATATCGCCGACCTCCCCGACCTCCCCTCGCCCGAGGATGTCGGAGCTTTCAATGATGTCCCGGCCGCCGACCTCGCTGAGATTCTTGCGGAGACGTCTATCGACCTCTCAGATACTACTGAGACGAGCGACACCGACACACCGGTCGAGTTGGTCGAGGAAACCGTAGAAGAAGACGTAGCAAGCGAAGTCGTCGAGCAGATACCGCAGCAGCCCCTCCCCGCCTGTGACATGGCCCCTTACAACTGGTTGCCGGCCGATTCGGTTGGCGAAGTTGTGGCCTATGAAGAGCAAATCCTCTACAACCTGCCGCCGGCCCTTATTGAAGAGCTGATTGCCGAGTATGGCTACGCCCTCGAACTCCCTCTGACATACACTCCCCGCGTCTTCAAACTGCGCTACACCACCCAGGACCGTGGTCAGATCCGGGAAGCAACCGCGATGGTTGGCATCCCCGACCTCGCAGCCCCTGATGCCCCACCCACGGAAGGGGTGCCGGCAGCTCTCTTTTTGCACGGGACTACTGGATATGCAGACAAATGCGCTCCCTCCAATAGCATCGAAGGAGCTGCTGCGGCAGTCCTTCCCGCATCTGCGGGCTTCCTTGCGGTGGCCCCCGACTTCCTCGGTCTTTGTGGATTTGGCGAACCTTGTGACGACCAATTTCACCCTTATCTGGTAGGTGAGCCGACAGCAGTGGCATCACTGGACGCTGTTCGAGCAGCTCTGAAGCTCAGGGATTTGCTGGTAGTGGACGGAGATCTGCCGACCTTCGATGGCCGACTGGCCGCGTGGGGTGCATCGCAAGGTGGCCATGCCGCACTCTTTGTCGATCGCTTCGCTCCCTACTACGCCCCTGAATTCTCAATGCCATGTGTGGTTTCAGTGGTTCCCCCGGCAAATCTGGCGGGAGAAGCGGGGCAAGCTCTTACGAGCCTCAGCTCAGCAGCCTCTATGGGCATCGCTTTTCTCACCGCCGCTCATCTTTGGTACGGACCCGACGAGACCCTGGCCGCGCTCTTCAATCCAGACGGCCCCAAGGATTACTCCGACTACATTCCAAACACTTTCACCACGACTTGCAACGCCAAGCACCTCTACAAGGGGGCCAATAGCCTGGAAGACGTCTTCATCGCTCCCGCCCTCGAGGCCTTATTGGCGGGCGACCTGACGGCCCTCTACCCCTGGGGCTGCTTCGCCCTGGAGAATTCGCTACCCACCTCGTCGGTACCCTTTCTGTCCGAGGCCCGCCTGCTCTTCATTATTGGGGAGAACGATAGTCTGGTAGATGAGAGTGTCGAGCGAGACACTTTCCTCCAATTGTGCGACCAGGGCTACGTCGCAGAGTTTGTAGAGTGTGCCGGACTAGGCCACACCTCAACCGCGCTGGAGAGCATCAACATCCAGCTCGAATGGCTCTTCGAATGCCTTGAGGATCCTCACGGCGTGCCCTCCAGCGCCTGCACACTCCAAGAACCGGAAACCTGCTCAATCTAGACTGCCTGAGTCGGGAGATTACGTGTATTGCCGAAGTTGAAGATATTCAGCCAGGGCTACCACTCTTCGTATTCGTCGGTAAACTCACTGAACATCAAGGAGGAGTTCTGCTTCAGATGCTTGTTGACCGCGGCGACTACCGCGGGGGGGAGTTCCTCCAACTGGATTCCATACCCCTCGGGCTGGGATTTGTCGGCAAAATGCGATCGCTGCCAGCGCACGGTTCCCTTCGCCTCAATCGGCTCCGATAAGCCTGGGAACTCGAAACGAACAACTATCTCTTCACCGATCTTATGGTATTTGTCTGTGGCCACGAAGAGACCGCCAGTAGAGATGTCCTGGAGCAGACCGGTATAGAAGTCGTGCCCAGTACCAACACTGACTTTCAGATCGTAATCGACCGAGACACGCCCATTGTCGCGACGTTCGATGGCCTCAAGACTCTTGCCCTTTTTCCGGTCGTTGTCCGTCAAATCAATCCCCTCGCTGTTGCCGTCTAGAACCGGGCTCTGCCTGAAAATAGCGCCTGAACCCTCGACGCAACGGCCCATGTTCCCTATTATGATAGCCACTACAATGGGCCCTGAGCAAGAGGCTGTCAATGCCGAGTCGTTCAAACATCCCCTTTCTCCTCTATCTGGCCCTGACGATCACTGCTTGTTCTTCCTCCAGCCAACAACTCGACGCGGTCGACAAAAAGGGCGATACCGTAGAAACTCGGTCCATTCTGGAGATCATTGCTCCAGCCTGGACACCGGTGCCTCCCCACGTGGAGAAGATCGGTCGATTCAATATCGTGTGGCTGGCTGGCACTCCATATGAGATGGGAGTCCAACACGGGGAATTGCTCCATGAAACCATTGCCGAAGCGGTAGAGTTCATCGAGGCCGACCTGACCCTCTCGGCAATCCCGATGATCGCCAAAGACATGGGGCTCGTCGACCTGGCTGAGGCCAACTCCTATCCAGATATCCTGGACGAGTGCCGAGGACTCGTTGATGCCACCGGAGATGTTGGCTTCACCATGGACTACTGCCTGGTGCTGAACTTCGGCGATGTGCTCCTTGAGATGATCTACAATGGCGTTCCCAACGATGATAATGGACCAGGCTGCAGCAGCGTCATCGCCAATGGCCAGGCAACCGGCGACGGCCGCTTGCTCCACGCTCGGAATCTGGACTGGGGCGGGATGAATATCGCGATAATTCATCAACATCCTGTGATCTTCGTGCGCCAACCGACGGGTGGCATCCCGCACATATACGTCGGATTTCCATTGAACCTGAGCCCCTATTCAGGAATGAACCTTGCCGGCATCTCCATGGGGTCCCACGAAATCGACCCGGCCGGTCCCGCCGAGCAGGCCACCGTTGGAAGAAGCCACGTCCAGATGCTGGGGCAAGCTCTCAAGCAGGCCAATTCTCTCGAAGATGTACGAACTCTCATTCACAGCCAGAAGCACATGTCAGCCGAACTCTTTTCCGTGGCCGACGGGAGCGCAGGCACTGGTGCGGTCTTCGAAATGACGGCATCCGCCGTAAACGAGAGAGGCCAGGTTGATGGGTATGTCTACGCAACCAACCACTTTCTCCACACGAAGATGGCGGGAAAGGACAGCGCTGCGTCGAGCGGTTCATTAGGTCGTGTCATGCGACTGCAGCAACTGGTGGACAAAGATGGGGAGCAGAGCCGCTGGGGCGAGCTGGACGAATCTGGCCTGGCAGCCATCATGCGAGATCCGATCGACCCGGTGCTGGGCGAGCCACAAACTGACGAGGAACTGGAAGCGATGAACTGGGACAACAACGGTAGCCTCGGTGCCAACGGCCCTATGCACTTCGTCATCTTTGACCCGGCCAATCGCCTCTTCTACGTAGATGCGGGGATCATTCCCCTGCACAAACAGCCCTACTCCTGTTTCAGTTTGGATGAACTTCTGGGGATACCGGGCGGAAATAGCTGTCCGGTGGCAGAATTGCCTTAAGTTCTGCCGACGATTTTCAGCTACTTGCGGCTGACGCTTTCGATGACGACTTGCGTGGTTGGAACGTTCTGGTGCATACCCTGATTCCCTGTTGGAACTTGCGCAATAGCGTCAACGACGTCCATGCCGGCGCTGACCTTGCCAAAGGCACAATAACCCCAACCTCGAGTCGATTTTTCAGTGTGGTTGAGGAACCGATTGTCCACCAGGTTAATGAAGAACTGAGCGGTTGCGCTATTGGGATCGGAGGTGCGAGCCATGGCGAGGGTCCCGCGGCTGTTCACCACGCCGTTGTCAGCTTCATTTTCTACCGGACCACGGGTGCTCTTTTGTGACATATCCGAGGTAAACCCTCCCCCCTGAATCATGAATCCAGGCATGACCCGATGGAAGATCGTATTGGCAAAAAAGCCGTCATCAACGTAGCTCAGGAAGTTGGCAACGGTCTTCGGCGCTTTCTCGCCCCAGAGTTCCGCTTCGATCACGCCTTTGGACGTGGTTATGACGATAGTAACGTTTTCCGTGGTCATTGCTCCTCCTCGATTGTCTCCAGTAGATTTGCAGCCCATCAGGGTGAAGAGCCCCAGGACTACCATGAGAGTTCTAGATATTCTTGAGAGCATGCTCTCCTCCAGCCATGCATTTGCGAAGAGCATGCCACGTCAGCGGCGGACATGCAACCGCGTGCCGCCCTACTGCGCCACCTGGCAACTGTAGTTGGCTTTTTCGGGAGCAGCGCCCTTGGGAAATGAAATCATGGCCCTGAAGACGATGCCCGAATCACCGCTCAGGTTGACGAACTGAAGGGTATGCGTCCCTGCGGTCAGGCAATTCCCTGAAACATCTACGGCAAATAGTCCGTTGCCCAACTCTGTGAGGGGGATGAGGGCGGTCTCGTCATGGAGGTAATCGGGGTCGTACTCATAGTTGATTGCGCCATCATGCTTCAAAGCGATGGCCAAAGAGACTTCACCTCCTCCCAGGAAATCGCCCAATAGTGCCAGCGCACCCGCGGACTCGGCTCCAACTTCCAGATGGAACGATTTTGCCCCTTTCGGAACTTCCAACGTGTGCTGGATATACCCGGGGGCACCATCGGAGAAGCCGGCAACTCCCGTGGTCTGTGTTCCAGGCAGAAACTCCGGAAAGCGAGTGCCGTTGTTGTTCTTCCAGGAGCGCATTCGCCCGTCGCATCCGAGCAAACCGTGTGCTTCGAAGATCGCCTGCACTGCCTCGTCCTGGGGAGGTTCAAGGAGAGCGGCCTCGGCGATGGTCGCCTGCGCACCCTCGTGGAAACCAGTGGTCTCCACGAAAGTCAGCAGTGCATTGAAGATGATGGCATCGGCATCGGTGGGGCCAAGGGCCTCTCGAATCTCCCAGAGTGCGGTGGAGTACATCAGGCCATCAATGTGCTCCTCTCCATGATATCCCGCGGGACATTCGGCAAACTCAGTAAGGTCTCGCCCGGCCCCCAGGTTCACGAGCGCAAACTCAGCCATGACCGGGTCACCCATGACGCTACATGCGAAATAGTCGGCCACGGCTTCATTCATTGCTCGAGGGGCTGCGTCCGGTCCATGCTCATCGATACGAGTCCCGAAGAGCCGGTCGCCACTAACCACCGCGTGGGTATACTCGTGGTAGATGACATCGGCGTCGTAGGCAAAATCGAGGCTCTCGCCCTGCATGAAGAAGATCGAGTCGTTCTTGAAGGGCAAGTCCAGCTTCTCATCGATGCCCAGGTACTCTTTCAGCAGTATCTCGCCCACTGCCTCCAGTTCGGCCCAGCCCTCCCCCGGCATGAACATGGCGTTGTCAATGCTCACCCAGCCCTCTGGCAGTTCCATGAAGTTGTTCTCGACGTCCAGGTAGATCATCAGGTTGACGTAGGATTCCAGCGGGAAATCCATGCCATCATAGCCATGAATATCCTTGTAGTAGTCGTGGATGAAGTTGACGTGATAGAACATCATCAACTCGGCGAATGAGTCGTCGGGGTCCATGATATCTTCAGGCAGCGCAACTGACAAATAGCTTCCATCCTCGTCCGGAACTATGGTCTGAGTGATGTTGCAAAGCTGCGCATGAACCAAACCGAGCAGGGGCACCTCATACTCTCTGGTCCATCCTCCATCCTCGTTCAAACAGTTGAAGGCTTGGACGTAGGGGCCGCTTAACTTGCCCTCCGGATGGTCGATGTTCTTGAGGACCACGGTAGTGATATCCCACTCGTCCTTTTCTGGATTGTGGGGGAAGAGATTGGCTTGATTGGTGAGGTCAGGCTCGGGATCATCTAGTAGACTGTCACTCAAGCAAGCTGGCGCCATCAAGGCCATCACCATAACCAGCCAAGCCCACCTCATCGAATCACCTCGTTAGTCTTTTGCACCACTTTGCCGGTCTCGCCATCGACCAGACAAATGACTTTTTGTAGCATGGGAATGGTGGGGACCAGGACTCGATAGACCAGGCGGGGAGTGCCGCCCCGGGCCAACACAGCACGGCGGGCGAAGGCGGCTGACTCAGGACCTTCCGGGATTACTACTTCGGGTTCGTGGCCATTGACTTCCAGCCAGGCCGCCGCAACTGCCTTGGCGTAGCCAATGTCACTCACGGGAGCCAGTTGGAATCGCACCGATTCATCCACCACGGAGAGGACATTGCCCTTACCATCAGTCTGTACAACAACTTCCGCACCAAGTACTTCGAGTCCCTCGAAGCGCTGGCCAAAACGAAATACCATGCGATCGCGAACAGTTTCAGTGCGCGACAATTCCAAAGACTCGGGAGGCGCTGAGAGCAATTCCTGGAAAGACCTCAGAAACACCTCTGCTGCGGCCAATCCGACCTTGCCATCAGGGGCGGGCCAGCGAAAACCGGCTACGCGTGTCGGATTGACCCGCTTTCCGCGCCAGGAAACGAGGAGGCCTTCCGCACGTACGGGAGTCAATCTCTTAAGTGCTGCCCGGGTCCGCTTATTGCCCTTTTGCGCACTCTCTTGCGCAAAGCCCGGACCGGTGGTGAAATGAAGCAGCACCGCCATTAAGAGCGAAAGAATTGTATAACGTCGGTTCATGCCCTTTGCCTCCAGATGGGAACCGGTTCTACTCACCGGCGGGTCCACCGTACCGGAATCATACAGTCCTTGGCAACGAACTCTTGGCGGAAAGGGGAGACTAGAGGTCGATAGACTCAATGAGAGTCCCACCATCCGCATCAAGCAGGTGGAGGGTGGCAGGTTCGGCTCCCGCCGCGATTATAAGGTCGCCTTGAGGGCGGGCGAATATTTGCGCGACGGTCGTGGGAGTGGCAAGAGTAGAGATAGCCTTGGCCGACACTTCGACCCGTTGCACGTCCCCGTCAAACACTGTGTAAAGCACCATCCCCTCTGGAGCGAAAGAGCTCTCTTCAAGAGTGGCAGGAGGGCCGCTGAACTCTTCAACTGACTCCGTTTCGAGGGACATTTTGAGCAACCGGTCGTCACCTGCTTCCCGGTCATGGATGAGCAACTCTCCACTACTTGCGAATGTGAAATCTGGCTCGGCGCTACCGTGCTCAAGGAACTTCCAGTAGAGATCGGTCAGACGAATAAGCAGTAGACCGTGGGGTTGCTGCTGGAACATATTCCATTGCTTCATGAGGGCCTGCTGCCGACTAAACCCAATTGCAGTGGTCCCATCGGGGGAGAGTGCGAGGGGGCCGAAACCGGGCAATTTGCCCACGTACTCCCGAGTCTCAAGCTCCACAATTGAAACAGGGTCACTATCCCATTCGTCCCAATCCTCCTCATCCTCCCATTCTTCCCATTCTTCCTCCCAGTCTTCCGTGGGCTCTTCCTGTACTGGTGGCGGGGCAAGGGTGACGGAGTGAAGGAAGCAGACATTGGGTGACATGAGCAAGAGCGTACCCTGGGGTTGGACCTGCAAATCTGCCGCACAGTTCGGGAACGCAACCTCGTCTTCCACCAGTCCACTCACAGGATTCATCCAATAGACCCTGGTCTCCGGCAATCCATTTGCCTGCCACCATCCGGCCCCAACCAGGACCGCACCATCAACTGGCGAAAAGGCGATGGACCGAATGGCGAATGGAAAGGGCTGCTCGTGAGCAACGTCTGCGGCCAAATCCACTACCCCGACAAAGCGCAATGCCAGATCGGTGACACGCCACTCATATTGGGTGAGGTCAAAGGCACGCACCGGACGATTGCTGGCCACCAGCGACTGCAGGTCGGGAGAGAGGTCAAGAACCCTGAACTCGTTTTCAAAGACGTAGGTCTGCACCACGCTCATGGAAGCAAGGTCCAATACTGTGGCAAGATGACCATCCGCAGAAAGTACATACGCGTGGCCCTCGGGACCCACCTCTATCCAACGCAAGCCGCAAAGACTCCCATTATGCTCGACAATTCCAGTATCGATATCCGCAACAGCCAGGCACCGTCCCTCCGCCATCTCCACGAGCTGCAGAACGTAGCGACCAGACGGGTCGAAAGCCGCCCGTTCAAAAACAGTGGCTGACATAGGCGACGGGTCTACAGGTGTGCCGTCCGGCACCTCTTCTTCAGGCTCCTCGTCGGGAACCTCTCCATCAGGCACTTCCTCCGGCTCGCTCTCCTCTGGCATACCGTCGGGCGGCCTATCGTCAGGCGTCGGTTCATCTGGGTCTACCTCTTCGTCTGCCGGAGGCATCTCCGCTTCGCTCTCAAAATCGCACCCGTAGGTGCCTATGGAAAGAATGAACGCACACGCGCCTGCGACGATTGACAATCGTCCTCTCCTCCACCACTGCATCAAGTGTCTCATCTCAATCCTCCTGGTTGACATTGACAGTCGAACCCAGGCTTTTGCAACAAAGGTGCCAGTTGCACGGAGAGGTCCGAATGTAACGCCTAAACGCCCCCGTACACTCACTATCCGGACACCTCGGCGAG
This sequence comes from uncultured Myxococcales bacterium, assembly GCA_964522395.1. Taxonomy (GTDB): domain Bacteria; phylum Myxococcota_A; class UBA9042; order CAIXZC01; family CAIXZC01; genus CALGBT01. The sequence goes on along the minus strand of CAZFVN010000025.1, from coordinate 23,801 downwards.
CTTCCGGAATCGGCGGACTGTAAACTATCTTTACGAAATCGGAAACTTTTACTTCACACTTCTCCTCTATCGCACTCGAAAACCCGCCAAGGTGGCCGATTTTCATGTTGGCCCGCTTCTTGAATATGGAACTTCTCCGAGTTGAATCGACAACCAGGAGGGGTAGAAATGAAGAGGACATTGAATCGACGGACAATTTGGAACATCAGGAAGGTCAGCGCAATAGCAATCACTCTGTCACTGGCAATGACCCTTGGCTGCGGTGGAGGGGATGGCGGTGGAACCTGGCCCTGGAGCAGTTCGGGCGAGTACGCCTCGTTAACCTCCGACGTAATGTCCGGTGACTCTTCTTATTTCCACTCGGCAGACGGGCTATCTGCTGAGGAAGTGACGGGATGGGCCACGGATTCGAGCGTCTCTCCCTCCGATGACGCCTCTGACCAGTACTGGAACTACCCGGACGTTGGGATAGCAGATATGTCCGTGGATCTCCCTTCCCCGTGGAATGGCAACGACAACAACGGCGAGGAAGGTTGTGTTCCCGATTGCGACAAGAAGCAGTGCGGGCCCGATGGCTGCGGCGGAAGCTGCGGCTGGTGCTCAGCCCAGACCAGTTGCCAGGGAGGCGCGTGCATAACGGTAGCTGGGTGCACCCCCGAGTGCGCAGGAAAGATGATCGGTGAGGATGACGGCTGCGGCGGTGTCTGCTCTGGCGGCGGCTTTGGCATCGGTCTAAAACCGGGTGGCGCCCAGGACGTTGGTTACTTCCGCAAGCTGGTGGCCGAGGGCGAGGTCCCCCTGTCAGAGTTCTTCCCCATCGAGGGCTACTTGAACGAGCATGACACTCCGCTGCCAGTCCCGAACTACGACATGCTGGCGACACTCCATGCGTTTGTTGGTCTCTTCTATGACCCCCAGGTTGACGAGCCGCTCATCGCCATGCAATTGGGCCTGAACTCGGGTCTTTCGCCGGAGGAGATTGAGGCCAGCCCCTTCAATCTGGTGGTCGTAGTCGACGTCTCCGGGTCGATGAATGACGCGGGCAAGCTCGACTTCGTCCGCACTGGGTTGGAGCTAATGGTGGATAGCCTTGATGCCAACGATAAGCTCACCATCGTCGCCTATGACACCATCGCAACGGTCCGGCTCGGCCCGACCTTCGTCACCGATGATGCCAAGCCGGAAATAGTCCAGATCATTCAGAACCTCAAGAGCGGCGGCTCCACCAATATCCACGATGGTCTCCTCAAGGGTTACGAGATGGCGATGCAAGGCATCACTGACAGTGAGGCCATGCATCGCGTCCTCTTTCTCTCGGATGGACTGGCCAGCGCGGGTAATACGAACACACAAGACATCCTGAATATGTCGGCCCAATACAACGACCTGGGCATCGGCATCACTACTCTGGGGGTCGGCACGGACTTCGCTTTCGACCTCATGTACGAGCTGGCGAACCAGGGCAATGGGAACTTCTACTTCCTCGATGATGGTGACAAGATGGTCGACGTCTTCCAGCACGAGTTGGAGTATCTCCTCACCCCCGTGGCAGACAACCTGAAGATTGCATTCACTCTGCCCAAAAACTTCTTCGTGGAATCGATCTACGGCTTCGACTTTGAGCAGGTTGGCGACGAGGTCGTGCTCCTCGGACCATCGCCCCAGTACTCGATAACTGATCCGGATGCTACTCCGGGCGGCGGCCCGGGGAATGGTGGGGGCGTAGCAGTTTCGACCCTCTTCGCATCCAAGAAGAACGGTATCCTGATGGTCAAGATCGGCTCCGACGCACCCGACATCTTCACCGCCTTCCAGAATCTCGACTTCGCCAAGGTGACCTACAGCTACGAGCTGAGCAAGAAGGGCACCACCGAGTATGGGGAGACCATCGTCCAAACGGGCACATTATCCTACTTCGCAGAGGACGGTGATGGATCACCCATGGCCTACTTCACTGGCCCTATCATGCAGCGTAACTTCTGCATCCTGCGGGCGGGCCTGGCCATTCGCACAGCCGTCGACCTCTACCACCAGGACTCCATGGACCTGACTGGGGCCATTTCTCAGCTCAATGATGCCATGACCTTCTGCAATGGCATCAATCTGACCTTCGATTCCAAGGACTCTGTCATCGAAGAGGACGTGGAGTTCATGCAGGACCTGATGGACAACATGTGCGCTTTGCAGGAATGCATCTAGCCAAATGAACTGACCTGGAGAACCCCATCGCCACAGTCCCCCTGGACTAGCCTCCCACTGATCCCCGCAGTCCTCTCCGCTGGGATCAGGGGAGGGGCGACTTGCCGCCCGAACCGCGCTAACGGAAACTATGTCAACTCAAGACGTGCTCCTTCAAAACGAAACAGGCGAGGCGCCCCGATAGGACATCGGTGCCACTGACCGTGGCTGTTACTTCGACTTCGCTCTTGCTTCCTGCGGTCGCCACAACAGTCGCCCTGGCGGTCACCCGGTCGCCAACCCTGACAGGCTTCAGGAATCGCACGTTCGCACTGCCAAGCACCACGTTAGGATCGTTCACCGCAAGCATGGCCGCGTAGTCAGCCAGACCGAAAATGAACCCACCATGAATGAGCCCCTGTTCATCCACCGCCATGCCGCTGGTTGCTTCGAGGAGTACCGAGGCCTTTCCGTCACCCACCGCCATAGGCCTTCCGACCCAGGTGGGGGACGTAAGCAGGTGCGTCCGCTGTTCCATGACAACCTCCGTCCCCTAAGTAGACCACAGGGGACGGAAAGGGCAAGATATGGAGCTACTCGAACTGCACTTCAATGGGGATTGTGGCACCGTCCATAAGGCTGGCGGGCATTGCCACTCGTGACGAGAAGTCGGCATCCACAACGATGATCGCCGGGTCATCCAGGACGGACCGAGACTCTTCTTGGGCCTGGGGAATGACTCCGTGAGCGACCAACGCCAGAGCACCTAGCGCACCAATGATGAACCCCCTGAGAAATCCCTCTAGTTTCATTCTGGTATGCATTCTCTTCCTCCAGTTTAGAATTCGAAGTCAACAGGAGTACGAGACATGCCCGGGGGAGGTTTGTTCCGGAGGAAATATCTAATCAGTGGTAGAGCATCTGGTCCAAATCGTTGAATCGGGCAGCGTAGATATCGTAGCCGGCACCGGCCTGCTCCCAGCCTTGCCAGACCACTACGAAGCCACCCTCAGGCAGGGGGGCAATTGAGGGGCGGTCTTGAATGGACTCCACGAAACTATTGACCAGCAAAGCCGGTCCCTTGACGCCTTCGCCGTCAGCCCGACGCACGACAATACCGTAGTCCGAACCGTCCTGGTCCTTACTCGCCCAGGCCTGCAAATAGCCTCCGCCCGAGAGGGTCGCAGCGGCAGGAGCCCGCTGGTCACCATTCGTATACGTATTTGCCAGTACCGGCAAACCAAGGGTCACTCCATCCTCATCAAACCGGGTGGCAACAATACCAAGGCCGTCATTGTCCTGGCCATCGCTCTGCCAGAGCGCCACAAAGCCCCCCTCACGCGCCGACAAGACCACACCGCTCTGCTCCCCCTGCAAATAGGAATTCCAGCCACTCTCTTTGGCCACAACCGTGCCATCGTCCTGGAAGATGATACCGATGATATGTGAGTTGGGGTTACCATCCCCATCGGACTGCCACGCAGCCACCAGATCGCCATTACCAAGGGTGGCCAACGAAGGTAGTTGCTGGGTACCCACGGTCTCCTGATTCAACCCGAACTGGTCCCCCGCCGGGGCTCCGACCCCATCAAACTTACGAGCATAAATGCCATTCCAATCAACGTCCATGTCGACGCCATCCCAGGCCACCAGGAAGCCGCCGTCGGTGGTTCCGGTCACTGTCGGGTTGCCCTGGTCAGCAGCGGTCACCTGGTTGGCTACGATTTCGTTGCTTACCTTACTGCCATCAGCTCCAAAGACTTGCGCCGCAATAGCATCACCGCTTCCATCCAGCCCCCAACTCTCGTAGACTACGACGAAGCCGCCGCCCACAAGCGTTGCCAGGGCGGGATGCTCCTGGTGATCATCGAACTCGCTATTGACCTGAAACTCCGGACCCGCAGCCTGGCCCTCTGCGCCAAATCGCTGGCCAAAAACTCCGTAGAGATCGCCGTCCTGGTTCTTGCTCGACCAGACCACCACGTAGCCTCCGTCGGCGAAGGACGCTACGGCAGGCTCTATTTGCCAATCGGCTGTGGTGCCATTGACGAGAAACTCGCCCAACTCGAAATCGCTGCACCCATCCCAGTCTATGTCGTTGCCGTCGATGCACTCTTTGCCCGGCGGCGGACAGAGCCCGTTCATACACATCTGGCCTGGCTCACAAAGACCGCACACACCACCGCATCCGTTGGCTCCACACTCCTTGCCATCGCACTGCTCATTGCAGCAATTACCGTCCCCATCACAGATTTGCGTGTTGGGACAGCACGCCAGAGGGCAAACAGTACCTTGGCAAACACAGGTCCCAAGAATGCAAGAGACCCAATCCCCGCCCTCGCAGAGCCCGCACAGGCCGCCGCAACCATCCTCACCGCACTCTCTGTCCTCGCAGGCAGGGTCACAACATTCCAGGCTATCGGTGCAAACCTGGTAGGAGGCGCAACAGGCTTCCCCACAAGGCGGTCCCGCACACTGGCACAACCCCGCATCGCAAACAACGTTGATGCCTTGACATTGGCCGCAAGTCCCGCCACAGCCGTCGGGGCCGCAATCCTTGCCGGAACAATCCGCGACGCAGATACACTCATTGCCAGGGATTGGTTCGCAGGTATCGCCATCAGTTGCCGTGAGGCAGACACACTGCTCGCCCGGGGGACAATCGGTCATCTCCGCCGGCCAAACCCAGCATCCCTCAGCATTCATACAACTGGCCCATTGAGTCGCGCCGACGCATCGAATAGTACCCTCGACGCAGTCATCACAAGGGACATTGCAAATGCCCTTCTCACAGGTGCCGCCCTCGGGGCAATCACCGCAGCTTCCACCGCAGCCATCGTCACCACATACCAGCCCCTCGCAATTGGCCGCTACATCGCAACAGGACCCTTCGAAGCAGACCTTGTCCGCGCCGCAAGAGATGCCGTCCTCTACAGGGCTCCAGCCGCCCTTGGCTGTGGCGGGCTGACAGGCCTGGCAGTCGTTGCCTGGATTGACCGTCCCGGACGGTGCGCAGGCCCCACTGATCTCGCAATAGATCTCCTGCACTACGTGTTGGCATGCTCCCTTGAGACAGCTATCGGTCGTGCACTCCCGTCCATCATCACAGGCACCACAAGTCCCGCCACATCCATCCCCGCCACATACCTTGTCTTCGCAAGAAGGGTTGCAGCTTGCAGCGTCAGGGGTGGAACCAGAACAAGCGGCGAGTATAACCAGAGAGCATATCACTACGGCCAATCGCATGGTGCCTCCTGCAAAAACTTACCGGCCAACGAAAGCATCGTAGTTATTCGGGCAGGGGGGGGAGCGGCTCGCTATCCTTCGGTCTCTCTGCAGCCGGTTTCTCTTCTGCCGGTTTCTCTTCTGCCGGTTTCTCTTCTGCCGGTTTCTCTTCTGCCGGCTTCTCGTCTGCAGGCTTCTCTTCTGCAGGCTTCTCTTCTGCAGGCTTCTCGTCTGCAGGCTTCTCTTCTGCAGGCTTCTCGTCTGCAGGCTTCTCGTCTGCAGGCTTCTCTTCCGCCAGAGGCTCCTCTGGCTTGGTGGTTGAGCTTTCATCGATGCGCAGCAGATTCCACCCCTTCTTTATCAGCACCATCCTCTTCGACTTGAAACCCAGATAGAGCTGCTTCGCGGCGACAAAGAAGGTCAGGTTGAAGCTCTTGGACTTGAGTGAGATAGCTTCGGCCATGACCTCATTGCCGGCACTATCCTTGAGAACGGCAACTCCGGCCGAGGTCAGGGTCACGTTGTCCAATCGTCCCTTGTGGATCGTAACCGCCTCAAACTTCTCCAACCCATTCTTCTGCCAGGGGCCGGCAAGGTCTCCATAGAGATGGAACCCTAATTGGTCGAGAACCTGGAAGCCCTTGCCGGGCGACAGATCTCTGGTGAACCGCTTGCCCTTGATCTTCGAGACAACCCGCAAATTGGCGCCCCTCCAGAATGCGATGACGTCCGGCTTGGCTCCCTCGTTGCCAACCCATTTGCGGTACTTCAGGAGCTTGCCAGTTCCATCCTTCTCCACGTGTGTCATGATGGCAACGGTCCCTCGCTTCGTCTTCATTTCCAGTTGCGACGAAGTGAAGTATTTGCCGGAGAAGATGGCCACCTTGTAACTGAAGGTACCGGCAGGCTTGCCATCGCGCAGAATCGTGAATTCAATTGGCGGTATCGTTTGCTTCTTCTTTTTACGCGCCAGAGCATCTGTCGGAATCGCCGCGGCCAGAGCGACGAGTACGAGCAGCGCCCCAATATGTATTCTCATCGAGCCTCCTACAAAGTCACATCCGGGATTCTCATGACAACTTCCGATGCCCCTTCCTTCCGATAGGTGCGAAGTTCATCGTCCCATGACAGCTTGACAGTGCCGCTATCGCGTCCTCCGGTGCAGGTCTCCTTTGCGATTTCGCAGGAGCTACCACCTCGGCACGTCTTGCGCACCTGGTCAAAAGTAACAACGATGTCTTCCAGGCGACCTTCTGCGTCACCACCAAACTCTATTTGAGCGGCATAGTCCAGCTCCCCGCTAGAACAATCCGCCGACTCTTTTCCTTGAACTGAGATCGACTGATACCAGACGAGGGTCGCCCGCTTCCCCAATTCATAGAGGTAGGCCGCCTTTCTCCTCTGTCGGCCCTTGCCAGCAACTGGGCCTGATTCGATTTCGACCACGAGAAAGATATCGGCGGTACCGTCCTTTCGGATATCTCCAATAGAGGCTTGCAAAGGACGAACACTTGTGATCTTCCTGTGCCCCCCTTCCAGAGGCAGGGCCTCGGACCAACTTCGCTCCGCTCCGGCACCGACGAGAAAAGCGCTCCCCGGATTGCCGGGGTCGCTGATGAGACCGATAACCGGGCCATCCTCCAGCGAAGAAAGAACGTAGAAGGTGCCCTCGTTGCCGGGGAAGAACCGGCTGGTCAAATCAGCCCCATCCGTAGCCTGAGCCAGGGGTTCCATGCCAGCAGGCGGGGAGATAGTGGCTGCGCCGCAGCCTAGCATGAGCAGACCTGCCGCCAACATTGTAAAGGTTACTTTCATGGCTTCTCCTTCCGGTACTACTAGCTCTCTTTGTCTTCCGTTTCCTTCTCTGCCGCCACCGGCTCAACCGCCCTGCCAGCCTCAAAGGTCTCCCCGTCGTGCGTCCAGAATTGATTCTCGCTGCCAACCCTCGTCACAATATGAACCGGCCGGCGCCAGATTGCCTGCAGGTTCCTCAGCACGTCTTGTGCGTAGCGCTGGTCGAGATCCTCACCCTCGTGCGTGTGCTCCAGGAGCAATTCGCCCCGATTCCCATGATTGGCATCAACGGCGCGAATAATAGGGTGGCCAAAGTTGGTGATCTGCTTGAGCAGTGAGCGCTTGACTTCTTCAAACTGCCGAGAGTCGATCACATAGCGATTATACTGCTCCTTGAAGACCCACGTAAAAAGCTTGTGCTCGAGGCAGAACTCAGGCGTCAGGAACTCATCGAGAAAAGAGACATCGTTGTAGACTTGACGGATTTGGAAGATCTTCTCCTGTCCCGCGCCGAGCCCTCGGTCCCACATCCGTCGCAGTCGCAGGTCGTTGCAATCCTCGTATTCCTTGCCAAACTTGCCCTTATTCCAACGGTCCTCAATGTCGCGAAAGAGTTCAAGCCCGAGCTTGTATGGGTTGATGTTCTTGCCATGAACTGCAGTAGTCTTGGAGTGACTATCCGCGAAGTCCACTATTTCGCTGGAATCCAGCGTCTTTTCCGTTAGAATCCGGGAATGCCAATAGGCGGCCCAGCCCTCATTCATGATCTTGGTCTGGCCCTGGGGGGCGTAATAGAGAGCTTCCTCACGAATCATTGAGATAATGTCCCGTTCCCACTCCTCCAGCGGTGCGTAGACGCTTAGAAAATGCATGACGTCCTTCACGGGACTGGGCGGAATCTTGCGAGCCTGGGCCTGCGCCTCTTCCTGCTTCTTCTTGTGCGACTCGACATACTCCCGGGGGTAGAGGTAACGCTCAAGATACTCGGGCGAATCGATAGGGAAACGGTGGTTTGCGGGGTCTTCGTCATCCTCCACTTCCGGTGCGGCTTGGACCTGTGCCGTCTGATCTGGGAAGTGGAAATCGATTAGATTGTCAAGTGAGAGACATGCATCAATGACGGTCTCCACACGCTCGACCCCATACCGGTCGATGTAACGGCGGATCCGCGTCGCGTGGTTGGCCATCTCATCCATCATCTTCCGATTGGTATGGGCAAACCACATGTTGTTCTTGAAGAAATCACTGTGCGCATAGACGTGGGCCATAATCAGCTTGTAGTCGATCTGGCTCGACCCTTCCACGAGGTATGCGTAGCAAGGATCATTGTTGATGACCATCTCGTAGATCTTGTGCAGGCCATAAAGGTGCCCCTTGGCCATTCGGTCATACTCCATGCCGAACCGCCAATGGGGATAGCGCACCGGAAAACCACCATATGCGGCTATCTCGTTGAGATCCTCGTTGGATACCAACTCGAATACAACCTCAAAGAAATCGAGACCGAAATCCACCGCGTGGCCCCGAGTATCTTCTTTCAACTTCCAGAGGTAGAGCGGCAACGACATGCCTATTTCCCCTTTTTGAAAAAGTCACGTATGGAATTGACGATACCGTCCCGGTCAGGGATTTCGGAGAGAATCAGGTCCTCTGACTCGGGGAAATGCTTGCGCAGATCCTTGATGAATTGACCGGAGCCGTAGGGGCTTCGGACCTGGCCATAGCCGAACATATTGGAGGCCGGCATCAGCTTCTCAGTCAGCAGCGCCATACACTTCTCGGTATCGTCGGAGGACCAGTTGTCCCCGTCTGAGAAGTGGAACGGATAGATGTTCCAATCGTCCAGTGGGTACTCGTTCTCGATGATTTCGGCGCAAAGCGAGTATGCACTCGAGATCATCGTTCCACCACTTTCCTTCGTACGAAAGAAGGTGGCGCGGTCCACTTCCCGGGCTCGGGCATCATGAATGATATAGCGAGACTGGATGCCCTTGTAGTTGTGCCGCAGCCAGGTATCGATCCAGAAGGACTCGATGCGCACTACCTGCTTCTGCTCTTCCCCCATGGAGCCGGAGACATCCATCATATAGATAATGACGGCGTTGGATTCCTCGGACATTTCTGCCTTGAAGCTTCGGTACCGCTTGTCTTCCCGCGTGATAATGATGGTCGGATTCTTGGGGTCGTAGAGTCCCGAGGAAATCTGGCGCTTCAGCGCTTCCCGATAGCTTCGCTTGAAATGGCGGAGTGATTCAGGCCCAACTTTGGATATGCCTGTTGTCTTGTGTTTGATTACCTGCAGGGACGCAGAGCCTTTGGGTTTGATCTTCGGCAAGTCGAGCTCCTCACCAAGGATCTCCGCCAACTCATCGACGGTGATTTCGGCCTCCATCTCGTGCTCACCCGGCTTGTCGCCGGCCTGCCCAGCTCCACCACCTTCGCCTTCACCTTCACCGATGGCTTCGCCCTCTTCACCCTCCCCCTGGCCGACTCCACTTTCCCCGTCACCGCTGAACTTAAAGCGGGGAATCTCGATCTGAGGCATGGGGATGGCAACAGTCTTCTTGCCCTCCTTGCCCAGAATCTGACCTTGAGAGATGTACTTGCGAAGGTTCTTTCGGACTGCCCCCTTGACGATTTGGCGAAAACGGGAATGGTCCTTTTCTACATTTTGAATGGCCATGAGAAAAACCTTACTCCTTCTGGTCGCCCCGGGCGAAGATGCTGGCCACGTAATTGAGAACATCGGTGGCCGACTCTTCGTTGTATCCGAAGTTACGGATGAGCCGATTCTTCACGATGTCAATCTTCTCCTGGGTCTTCTTGTCCACCACAGAAGAGACCAACGATGCCAACTTGATGGAGTCCTTCTGGTCCTCGAAAAGCTTTAGCTCAAGTGCCTTTCGCAGCCGCTCATTGGTGGTGTAGTCGAAGCTCTTCCCTTCCAGCGCCAGCGCGCCGATGAAATTCATGATCTCCCGGCGGAAGTCATCTTTTCGGTTCTCGGGAATACCAATCTTCTCTTCGATGGAGCGCATCAGACGCTCGTCCGGCTCCTCATACTGACCGGTATACTTGTTCCTCATACGCTCTTTTTGCGTGTAGGCCTTGACATTGTCCACGTAGTTGGAGCAAAGGCGGGCGATGGCATCTTCATCGGCCGAAATTGCCCGACGCACCTCGTCCTTGATCAGTTCTTCGTACTCCTCTTTCACTACTGAGAGCATCTCTTTGTACTTGCGACGCAGCTCTTCGCTGGAAATCAGCGAGTGGTGCTTGAGTCCGCTCTCCAGACGATTAAGAACAATGAAGGGGTTGATCATCGAGACCCCCTCTTCCGAGGCCAGCGCCTCGGAAATCTTGTCCTGAATGTAACGGGGCGAGATTCCCTCCATCCCCTCACGCTCCGATTCTTTGCGCAGCTCTTTGACATTATCCTCGGTGAATCCGGGGAGCATTCGGCCATCGTACAACTTGCTCTTCTGGAGGGCAGATATGTTGTGCTTCTTGGGGTCGGTGAGCCGAGTCAGAACTGCCCACAGGGAGCCCACATGCAGGGTATGGGGTGCGATGTGGATATTGCCAATGCGCTCCGGTGAAAAATCCTTCTCGTAGATCTTCACTTCCTCAGAGTACTTGCTGATGTAAGGGATATCGATCTTGACGGTTCGGTCACGCAATGCCTCCATGTACTCATTACTCTGAAGCTTGCGGAACTCTGGCTCATTGGTATGGCCGATAATCACTTCATCAATATCCGTCTGGGCGAATTTCTTCGGCTTGATCTTGTGCTCTTGACTCGCCCCCAGCAGGTCATAGAGGAACGCGACATCGAGTTTGAGAACTTCGACAAACTCAATCATCCCTCTATTGGCAACACAAAATTCACCGTCAAAATTGAAAGCCCGGGGGTCAGAATCAGAACCGTAAATGGCAATCTTCCGGTAATTGATATCCCCAGTCAACTCGGTGGCATCCTGGTTCTTCTCATCCTTCGGCTGGAAGGTACCGATGCCGATGCGGTCATTTTCGGAAAAGAGGAAGCGCTTGACCTTGATGTGGTCCAAGAGCTTCTTCCACTCCCCCTTGTACTGCTGCATCAGCGTCTTGTAATTGTGACGACAGGCGGGACAGAGTTCCTTGTCAACCTTGACGGGGTACTCAACACGCTCAAGTTGTAGCTCTTTGAGCAGGTCAGCTCGCCACTCCAGAGGTACCATGTGCAAAGGCTCCTCGTTCACTGGGCAAGGCATGATCTCACCGTCAGGCATATGCCATTCGATAGTGTAGACCGCCCCTTCTGGCGTGTAGGTATATGATTCCAGACCCTTCTTGATGAGCCGTGTAATCGTGCTCTTGGAGCTACCTACCGGTCCGTGAAGGAGCAAGATTCTCTTCTCCGCCCCATAGCGGAACGCGGCTGCCTTGATGACATGGACCAACTTCATAAGAGGGATGTCGAGACCGAACACAGCATCCCTGCCATCATCCCTTGGGTCATCGAAGAAGTTGTAGTGCACAATCTTCTTCTTGGTTTCCGTGTATTCCTCGTAGCCGTAGGAGATGAGCATGTCGTAGAGACGCTGGAACGCCGACCGGGGAATCCGAGGATTCTCCTTGACGAGTTGCAGATAGTCTTCGAATGAACCTTCCCAGTGAAGCTCCTCGAACTGCTTCAGATCCTGTCGCTTTGCGATGACGTCGACAAGCGCTTTAGTCATCATCTCCTCCGTCCCGTTTTGTGCGATCGCGCTGCGCCTTCGTTTGGTGGCACCGATGGTACCACACTACTAACTCTTCTTATTAAAGTAAATTCCTGTTGGAGAAATGGGAAGGGCGGGGGCCAACGGCTCCTACTGGGCAGCGAAATTGCCCGGCAAAGAGGTTGGTGCGAGGCTCACTTCGATGGGTACCGGTTGGTCCGGAACCTGGACAAAGATCTTGTGCTTGAAAATCTCCACGACATGGCCACCTTCCGAGCCGATCTTGTCGTTCAGTCGAACAATGTGCGTGACGCCGTCGGGATCTTCTACCAGGGCCTCGGGGTTGGAGACACCGGTCATGATAATGCGAAAGAGATACTCATCGAGTGGGTGCAACTCAAGCGGTCCCCTCGACCCGAGGTCGGTAATCTCGGAAGCGACGCCTTCATCCACCCCCTCACTGCCCGGAGGAACAATCCCCGCAAGGATCGACTCGATGGTCTTTGATTCTTCTTTCTTCTCGGGGGAAACACCAGTCCCGGCCTTGGCGAGGTCGAGCATCGGCCCTTTAGGGGCAACCTCTGGCGGATAGAATTTCTCGGTCCGGTCGGCGAAAGCATCCTTATACTTCCAGGTTACGGACTGATTGTGAATTTCCTCTTCGAGGGTAGCTCCAAACTTCTCGAAGTGAGGCCGCAACATGTCCCACTCTGGTTTGGCCTGAAATTCCTTCGTATCAATTTCGCCAGCGCGCCGTTTCTTCCGCTTGACCTTGTCCTTGAGCGCCTGGGGTGGTTCGTCCGTTTGCTGATCAGCGCCGGGGAAGGGCATCTTCGGAGCCTCTTCCGCATCGCCGCCGCAAGCTGGCAACGCCAGCAACAACGCAACGAGGACCCAAATCACCTTGACCAACCGCTTTCCGTCGTGCCTGGAGCACATAAGCAAACCTCTACTATTTCCGTTTCTTGCCCTTCTTGCCACCACCACCAGCACCACCGGTGTATGTGAAGCCAGAGACGACGAAAGTCGCAGAGATCTCCGATTCCGCCGCAGCCACTCGGCCACTGGAAGAGAAGGGAGATGCCGCACCGCCTTCTGCCTTGCGCTGCTTCTTTTGCGTATCGAGAACCTGTATATCGAAGAGCGACGCGTTGACCAAGCGCTTGCTTGGCAGCGCAATGAGCTTCAGAAAGCGAATCAGCGAGAGGAAACTACCAGTCACTTCCATCTTAATGGGAATCTTGTAGTAGAAATCCTCGGCATCGGCAGCCATTTGCTCCTTGCTCACAAGAACCAAGCCGGCCTCGAGGGCATCTGATTCAAGACTGGACATGAGCTGGGGCAGTTTCTCCTCGGTAGGGATGATCTCCTTGTTCTCCTCGATCTTCTTGATAACCTCGGCGTACTGCTCACGCAACTCGGCAATTTCGATTTCGCCTCTGAAGTCTTTGAACTGATTAAGCTGCTCCTGGATCTGCATGTGCGAGGCCTTGAGTTGGTTGACCTCGGCATCCATTTCCATGATCACCAGATAGTACCAGGCGGCTGCGACGAACCCCAGAAAGCCAACGCCGATCAGCAGCTTATATTGTGGAGGCAGGTTCTTGAATTGGTCCATTCGCCTCTCCTTTATCCCTTCTTCTTGGGGCTCTCGCCCGGCTTCTTATCCTTCTTCCCCTTCTCACCGCCTTCCTCGGCAGCAGCCTCTTCTTTGCCGACGTTGAGGTCGTAATTGAGGAGGGTCCGAATCTCAAATTTCACCAGTTGGGCATCTCCAGAGCCTCTTTGCTTGGTAACCTTGGCACTATGAAAATGGACGTTCTGGAAATAGACAGTGGACTTGAGCCGTTTGAAGAACTCGTCAGTGTCGTGATGGGAGATAGCCGTGCCCTCAATCAGCACTTGCTTCTCGCTGTTCTCTTTGAACGAGGTCAGCCAGGCCCGGTCTGGGTCCCATTGCGGTTCCTTCGTCTTGACCTCTTTGTTCCATCCGATCTGCTCTTGAACGACTCGCTCCGCATGGTTGGCCAGCGGGGGAGTAGTCAACATGTAGGATAGATAGAGGAACATATTGGCGGGACCGACTGTGGCTGAGTTCAGGTCTTCAAAGATCTTGGCCTGCTGCTCCTCTTCCGCCATCTTTGCTGCCAGTTCGTCACGCTCTTCCTTGAGCTTGTTGAAGCCGTCAAGTTGCGCTTGTGCTTCGGCGGTGATCTTGGTCTGGGTAATCATCGCATCATCTTTGAGTGTCGACCAATAGTAGAGCAACACGCCTTCCATCAGGAGCAGCACCACGTAGAGCATAATGACGGGCGTACCAGACGGAATCGATTTTTTGCGCCTGCGTTTCTTCTCCGCAGTTTCAAGTAGGTTTATGCGAATCATTTGTCCGCCCCCTTTCTCAACGCAAGTCCGACGACCACGCCGGCAGCAGACGCGATCTTCTGCAATAGGGCAATATCGAACTTCTTGGTATCGATGACAATGTTCTTGAAGGGGTTGACCAGTTCAGCAGGGACTTCGAGCCGCTGTTCAATGAGTCGCACGAGGGCTGCCATCTGCGCCGCGCCGCCAGCCAGGAATACCTTGGTGATCTCCTCGCCAACGGAGGTAGCCTTAAAGAACTCTACAGAGCGCTGAACCTCGGTCACCAGGGTCGCAGCAACCCGATCGCCAAGACGCTGTACTTCTTTAAACACGGCAGAAGAAGAGATGCTCTCTGAGCCGCCTGTCTTGTAATGCTCGGCCTCTTCATAGGAAACGTTGAGCTGCCGCTGGATCTCCTCTGTCAGCAACGCACCCCCCATCGAAATATCTCGTGTGAACTGCGTGATCCCGTTGGTAATGATGTTGATATTGATCATCGAAGCACCAACGTTGACCAGTGCCACCGTCTCGTTGGGAGGGAACCCATAGTTCAGCTCGAACATGTTCTGCACGGCGAAGGTATCGACGTCAACTACCGCCGGGTCTAACCCGGCATCAACGGCAATGGACACATAGTCGTTGATGACGTCCTTCTTGGCCGCTACCAGGAGTACGTCCATCTGTCCCTGGCCAGCCTTCGGATCAAGGATCTGAACGTCGACGTTCACCTCCTTGATATCGAAGGGGATGTACTGCTCAGCCTCCCACATGATCGAGGCATCCAGCTCCTGCTGAGTCATCTCGGGCAAAGAGATCTTCTTAATGATCACCGAGTGCCCGGAGACAGCCAGAGTTGCTGGCTTCCCCTTCAGTTTGTTGGCCACCACCAACTCCTTGAGCTTCTCCTGGACGTGGGTGAAATTCATCACCGCCCCGTCCACCACCGAATCCGGTGGCAGTGGTGCCACATCAAACCGTTTCAGGAAGAGACCTTTGCCACCCTCGTTGAGGTGACAAACCTTGATGGAGTGAGAACCAATGTCCACTCCTACAGCACTTTTCTTTCCGAAGAGCAAAACAGCCTCCGCAACGGGAGAGTAGATTCACCAATCCCGAAGGTATTTTCCGGCAACCGGGGGAGATTGTCAAAAAAGGCAAACTCAACCACGCGGCTCCACAGCCACGGGGAAGCGAGACACGGCTCGCAGGAGTTGGTTCCAAGGAAGCGCAAAGAGATGCCGGTCATGGTGGGGGAATGTCGATTTCGTAGTCCTGAATCTTGTAAAGCAGGGCGCGATGACTGATCTCCAGGAGGCGAGATGCCTGGGTACGATTACCGCCGGTCTTCAGCAGGGCCGCTCGAATGAAGGCCGTTTCCAAAGCGCGCGATGCCCGCTTAATAGAAAGGTCTTCTGGATCTCGAGGGAGGTGGTCAGCCCGCGCGTTGGCCACCTGATCGGGCAAGGACTCCCAGGCAAGAACCTCGCCGTCGGAGAGAACACTGGCCCGCTCAATGATGTTCTCAAGCTCTCGAACATTGCCCGGCCAGTCGTAGGCCACCAGTGCCTTCATCGCCCGCTCGTCTACGCCCGAAACTTCTGTGCCCAGACGGGAATTCGTCTTCTCGATGAAATGACGTACCAGAGCTTCAATATCGGTGAGCCGCTCACGCAGCGGAGGAAGCTTCACCTGAACAACGTTGAGGCGATAGAAGAGGTCTTCGCGAAATCTCCCCTCCCCAACTTCTTCTTCGAGATCGCGAGCAGTTGCGGCCACCACCCGGGTTTCAACCGTAGTCGCCTTGCTGGAGCCGACACGTCGGACTTCACCATCTTGAAGTGCGCGCAAGAGCTTCACTTGCAAGGGCATGGAAAGTTCGCCGATTTCATCGAGGAAGAGAGTTCCGTCAGCAGCCTCCTCGAAGAGCCCCTTGCGGTCAGTATGTGCGTCGGTGAAGGCCCCCCGAACGTGGCCAAATAGCTCGGATTCCAGAAGATGCTCAGGAATGGCAGCACAGTTCAGGGCAACAAAAGCAGCCTCCGCACGCGGCGAAGCTTCATGAATCGCACGCGCGACCAGCTCCTTGCCAGTACCGCTCTCACCGGTAACCAACACCGTAGTACGAAATGGCGCTACTTTCTGCACCAGGGCGTAAACTCGCTTCATTACCTCGCTTTGCCCCACAATATCGCCGAATCGCTCCTCATGACGGATTCGCTCCTCCAGGGAGATCACCTTCCGCCGCAAAGTCTCGCGCTCCTCCAGCTTGCGGATTGCAAGAATCAACTCGTCCTTCTTGAAGGGCTTGGAAATATAGTCATAGGCTCCCTTCTTCATCGCCTGAATAGCGGTGTCCACCGACCCGAACGCCGACATTACAACCACTGGTGCCGTGACCCCCCGAGATTCAAGTTCATCTAACATGTCCAGCCCGCTCATGCCCGGCATCAGGATGTCCGAAAGCACAAGGTCGAAGGTCTCCTCCGATAGGTTTTCCAAAGCGGTCCCGGCATTGGGGGCCCGGGTAACTTCAAAACCGGCACTGTCCAATTGCCGACCAACCAACGCCGCATACTGGTCATCATCTTCAACCAGAAGTACCTTCCGGATGATCCCTGGCATAGCCTACCTCCGTAAGTGCGCAAATAGTTTAGCCCGCAGTACGCAAAGAGTAAAGACTAGAGGGCCGGCCGGTGACGACCGCGGCCATTATTTGACGGCGGGCATGACAAGAGTGAAAAGCGCCCCGCCGTCGGGTGGCGAAGCGACTTCGATGCGACCGTTGTACCGATTCATAATCGTGTGCGAAACGAAGAGGCCCAGCCCAGTTCCTTTGCCGACTTCCTTAGTGGTGTAGAAGGGATCGAAGATCCGCAACATTGTCTTCTCTGGAATGCCATCGCCCGTGTCGCGAACGGTAACTTGCACGCCTTCAATATGAGAGGCCAGGCGGACCGCAATTCGCCCCTCGCCCTTCATTGCGTCGGCTGCGTTGAAGAGGAGATTGAGCAGGACTTGCTTGTAGCGCGAGGGCGGCATCGCGCAAAGGGGCACGTCGGGGTCAAGCGCGGCAACATCTATGTTTACATTACGAAAGCGCTTTTGTGGTGCGACAAAGCGGACGATGCTCTCCGTTTCAGCGGCGACATTGCTAGCGGCCTCCTCGTCGGCGGCGGGCCGGGAGAAGTCGAGCAGGTCCTGAATGGTCCCTTGGATGCGCTCTGTAGCAGTGCGAATCTGGATGGTTGCATCCCGCCTGAACGCCTCATCTGCACCTTCATCCTCGAGCATTTCCAGATAACCTATGATAACGCCGATGGGATTGCCAATCTCGTGCGCTACGCCGGCGGCCAACTGACCAACGGAGGCGAGCTTCTCGGTTCTGATGAGCTGGTCATGCGCGTCCAACAACCGCATGTTGACTTCGCTCAATTCGTGAACCTGGTCCTCGATTCGTCGCCGGTCATTCTTGATGCGACCTGCCATGGCCGCGAGGGACTGTTGCAAGGAGCCGAATTCATCGGACCCAAGTGGAGAGGAGGCAACGTCCCTTTGGCCAGTGGCAATTTCTCCGGCCTCTTCGACCAGACGGTCGATGGGTCGCACAACCAGGTTGCGCACCACCACCGCACCCATGAGCAGTATTGCCAGCAACACCACCGCCCCCCAAATGACCAGGAGGTTGACGATGGAGCGTTTTCGTTGCATGAAGTCTGCGGCGCTGCGCGCGGCGAAGAGATAGCCCCCGCCAGGCAGCGGCCGCAGCGTCGCAAATAGCTCACCTTTCCCGGGCGAGCGAGTGAGAGCAGTGCCAGCGTCCCGTTCGAGCAGCCGTTGCAAGCGCTCCCGACCGAGGAGTATCTCGGCCGGCTGTCCCTGTCGGGGAGCAACCATTTCCAGCTTCTCGTTGAGAACTTGAAGGGTCTCCAGGTCGGCCCGTTGCGAAGCCGAGACCAGGGCTCGATCCAGCTCCTGCGGGTCATGGGCGAGACCGAGCAATATGACGGCCACGGTACCAGCCTTGCCCGAGATAGCCCGCAACTCTTGCTCCATGAGGATTGACGAGGCGAGGGAAGAAGTCGCCAGGTAGACCAGAGCAAAGGCCAGGAGGATAATGGCCCCGAGCACAACGGCCAGTCTCCCACGCAGTCCAAGTCGAGCCATATTCTTCCCCTACAGCCTGAATATATCTTGAAATAGCTGTCCTATCCAGTGTGAGAAGAATAGCCACTCCAGCGCCGCCAGCGCCAGGAACGGGCCAAAAGGCACCTTCAGCTTGCGCACAGGTCGCGGATCAGGGCCTGACTCCTCAACGTCACCGGGAGCCTCAGAAGATTCGGCACCGTCCGGGTCGGACGCTAATTTCGCTAAGGCCCTGGCTTCAGCTTCTGCCTCCGCCGCTTCAATATCATCGGGGTCCTCGGGGAGAGTCCCCCCAAAGGCCAATGTCAGACCGGCATAGAGCAATCCTTGCAGGGACCCCACGAGGAGGACAAAGGGAATGGCTGTCCATCCCAGGAAGGCTCCGACAAAGGCCATAAGTTTGGCATCGCCCCACCCCATTCCTTCCTGTCCTGTGAGGAGCAAATAGCCGAGAATGACAACCGCAATGAGGCCAGCCCCGGCTGCCGCCCCAATGAGAGAATCGAACCAAAATACGTTGAAATACTGCCCCGCCGCAAATCCGTAGAGCAGCCCTACCGCGACCATGGGAAGCGAAATCACATCGGGAATCAGCATGGTATCGAGGTCGATAAAAGTAATCGACACGAGGGCTGCAACAAAGAGAAAATGGAAGGCAAAGATGCCCAACGCGATGGTCAGCGAGGGAATCAGTGGGTTATATGCAACAGCCTGCCACGCGGCGAGAGTGAGCATGGCCGTCACCAACTCAACCAGCGGGTAGCGGACAGAGATCCCCGTCTTACAACCAGCGCAACGTCCCCCGAGTGCTATGTAACTCAAAATGGGGATATTCTGATACCACCGAATGGAAGCCTTGCATTCTGGGCAATGAGAAGGTGGGGTAAGCAGCGATTCGCCGCGAGGCAAGCGGTGAATGACAACGTTCAAGAAACTGCCCCAAATGGCCCCCCAGGCAAACGCTGCAGCGGCCAGCACTGTGGGCAGAGTAACCATCCTAGTGAACCTCGAAGGTGCCAATGAAGACCCGGTCCTTACCATCATGCCGGATTCGTTTCTTGTCGTAATCCTTGACCTTCAGCCGCTTGTCCGAACCCGGAGTGTAGAGCCCCATATAGATGTTGTATATTCCCGATGGCGACCCCATGGGTACTTCTGTCTGGTAGTCGTCGAGGATGATGTCTCCTTTCATCCAATGGTTGGTCCGCCAACAGCCGGAACACTTCTTGTCCTCAGGGTCATTGGTCATATTGAGAGGCCAATGGTCACCATGAATCCGATTGCTGGCCCCCGTCGAGTCCATGTGGATGAAGATCTTCCAGGAGGTGGAGAGCTTCCCGGTACATTCGAAGAGCAGCCTCAGGTTGAGCTTGTCACCGCGGGCCACGGAGGTACTCTTCATCTGATAGCCGATGAAACGAATCTGATCACTGAAATTGATATACCCGCTACGAATTCGGCCATGCTGCGCCAACTCCTCGTCGACTTCGAAGGTCTGGGCTTCTGCCCCCTTCTCGCCCTTGCTCCAAACCTCAAGCGCATCGAATCGTTCGCGTGCAATGGTGGCGTTAGCAAAGCGATTGTGGTTCTCCTCACCTTCTGCAAGATAACTGGCGGCGAGCAGGAAATTCACGTTGCTACCATCGAGAACCGGGATATGGACCCCTTTAGACTTCGAGCGAAAGCTGAAGTTCACGCTGGAGAACGCCTCCTGGCTCAGAATCACATAATTACGCGAGGTCTCCATGCCACTGGCCGTGTGGTCTGCTGCCTCTGGTGAGTCAATGATATAGCGCATGGCATCCGCACGTCCCGACTTTGGGGGAGTCAATTTGAGCTTGAGCGAGGTGGCATCATTGCCCAGAATTGAAAATGGCTTCCCGCGAGCGTCGTAGAGTGTCGCTCCCTGCCATTGGTCAGGCTCCCACTCTTTGCCGTCATCGACGAGTCGACCATCTCCGATTTCGCTGGCGACACCAGCCTCAGCGGGAAAATCGCGCACTCCGTCAGCGTCGATGTCGTTTTCCTCAGAGAAGCCTCTCACCAACATGTAGGGCGACCCCGGATGCGAGCTGGAGCGTGTTACTTTGACCACACTATCCGTCTTGCCCAACAGGACTGCCGTCAAGTCGGCCTGTGACTGCAGCGCGGGAATCCGGGCCGTGTAAAAGTTCTTGTCCTCCAGGTCGCTCCCGGCTCGTCCCTGATACTTGAAAATGTCGCCCCCCAGATCTCGTCGCCCTTCGGCGCCATAGTAGAGTTCCAGGATATGTTTCTGGGAAACCTCCTTGGAGAAGCCAGGCAAGAGTTGCACCGCGTAAAGAGTTCCCGCGCTGAGGGCCAGCAGCAGCGTCACAGCCCCCGCCACTCGGGGGCGCTCCAATTGTTCGGGCCAACGCACCGGGTTCCATCCCCCTAACCGCTTCAGTGAGCGGTCAATCCAGCCGAAGCTGCGGGCGAATTCTGCAGTCTGCGGGAAGAGATAGGCGGCCACGAAGAGCAGCGCCAAAATGATGGGTAACCAGGTAAGTCGACTCTCCAGCAGGAGGTAGGGCAGATAGCGCACCTGGCTCTTGGGGTAAACGATGGCCTCAACTTCGGGCCAACGCAAAGCCATGGGCACGAAGAGCGCCACGCCCAGGGAGAGCAGCAATCCCCATGCAGCGAGGTGCAACGCACCGGGCCGCTCAATCAGGCGTCGCCCAGAGTATGCCCCGAGGAATAGGAAGCTGAGAATCGACAGGACCCAGATGTCTGGCGCCCCAAGGTCAGTCAATCGGAAGAAGGCGGATGTCAGGACCAGTAGAGCAACAGTGACATTTCCCCCGAGAAAGCGAAGTAGCGAAGTCAGTTCAACCCGTCGACCACCAACCATTGGAAGAATCAGAAAGGGCACTGCTGCACCAAGGGTAGCCAAGGGCAGCAGGAGACCAACGAGAAAGGCTGGAGAACTGAGGACGGCTTCGAAGGTGCCGGGTGGGAAGTCGAAGGTCGCCAACATATCCACCAGAGCAGCCGCAGCCAGAATCAGGGCCAACGCCAGGCCGATGTAGTCTCGGGCAAGAACTGCTTGCCCCTGTATCAGCCCGCGACCGACAGCGGCGAGGAAGCGAAGCTTCCGTCCCAGCCAACCACCTATTGGCGTGAAGAAGAGCAGCCAGAATCCTACCGCAGCTCCAAGCCCCACGTAGAGCACAATGGACTCAATACGAAGGCCAAACAACTCCTGGTAGAATTCGACAAACTGGGGCGGCAGTTTGCCGGCGTTGCGGTCGGTCAAAGCAGTATGATAGCGACTACCCAGACCCGCCACGAGCCGCACGACAAATAGTGTTACCAGGATCCAGAGTGCGGCCCAGAAAGGAATCGGCCGCCGGAAGAAAGCAACGGTCTTACGCAATATCGTACCACCCCGGCCAAAATAGGCCGCAATGGTTAGCGCAGCTAGACCGAGGAAGACCTTTAGGAGGGTTGGTGTGGCGAAGTCGGGCGGGAATGGGTTTCTATCGTTCAGTCCGATTTCGGGATCAAGCGCCAAATAAGAGAGCAGATGCTGCGGACTCTTGAAGAGATTGGCAAGTATGACCGCAGCAATACCGAGTGCCACCACTGCGTAGAAGCGACTCGCCGGGCGCTCACCTTCAGCCTGCCAGAGCAGGACCACCGCCAAGGCAACCGCCGTAACGCTAGGGAAGATCAAATGGAGAAAGCCTGGCAGTAAGGCCGACTGCAGCACGAAAGGAACTGAAAACCAGAGGAAAGTCAACAACTCGAGCCGTCGCCGGGGTGTCCATTCGACATTCTCTTCCAGCGGGATCAGTCGGGCGATGGCGAAGGGCAGGACCAGGGTCCAAGGCATCAGGGCAAAGGAGACATGGCGCACAAAGAAATCAAACGTCCGACGTTCCTCCGTGAGACCGCCCTGGAAGGCCTTGTTCATGAATTTGAAGTGTTCAAAGAAGGTCCACTCGGATGGTATTTGGACGAGTAGAACGAGGATTCCAAAGAGGAGTGTCAAGATCCCGGCGGGCAAGAGCAAATCCTTGAATCGCCAGTCCCGAGCGAGGAGAACATAGAGGACGAGGAGCAGGACCAGCAGCCCTAGCCCGAACAGTCCCTTGGCAAGAAAGAGCCCCGTAGCCGCAACCAGCAGCAACACCAGACGCGCAGCACCAAAGCCCTCCTTCACGAGGAAAGAAAAAGTGATGATTCCCAGCGTAAGGAAGAAGGTATAGCTCATCTCTCCTGACATGTTCTTGGCCTGGCCGAAAAAGAGCGGCAGGGAGAGTAGGACCAGGGATGCGAGGGCCGCTACGTTACGGTCAAAGAGACGAGTTAGACCGAAGGCGAAGAGGAGCAACGTCCCCAATGCGAAGAGAATTGTGGGCAAGCGGGATGTCGTCTCAGAGAAACCAAAAGCCTTGTAGCTCAGCCCGGTAAGCCAGTAGTCAAGGGGAGGCACTGACCATGTATCGGTCGTCACGGCACTCTTCTTCTTGGCGGGAGGGGCACTGCTGCCCTTGAACTGCACTCGGGTCCACTTCACGAAGTCCAGGCCGGACACTAGTTCTGCGAGGGCGCCACTCCCCTGAGTAAGGCACTCGACATTCAATACGAAGGGATAGGTTCCGGCCCGCTCGGATGCCAGTTGGTCGACATCGTGGTCCTCTGGCAGCAGAAGATACCCGGTTTGGAGGATAGTCGCCGAAGCGCGCACCATGGCCTGCTCCAAGGCAGAAACGGCCTCGCTACATTCCTCGGCACTTTGGCCAACAATCAGGTGGCGCGCACCGGGGCTCTCGTTCTTCACCAGCTCAACAAACTCTACGCCCTTCAGGGGCGCACCGAGAAGAAGTTCAGCCTCCATCATCACGCAGTGATAGACTTCCGTTCGAAGCTGCTCTCCGGCCTTTGTGAAGACGCGACTGGCGCGACCGGGACGATTGGCCTCTGCCGCTCGCTTAGGACGTGGCCCCTCCGGCGGTACATCCAGGCCTGTGAAGTAGGCTTCACTGCCATATTCGTCGGCCAGGGCGGTTAGTAGCGTCTTGCCCTTTCCGACGACAAGAACCTTCGCCTGCCCCGTGAGTTGCCGCGCCACGTGGGCCCGATTCATTTCCCACGGGTCCCAGATGCCAGCATCCAGCCGGATACCCAGCACAACCAGGGACAGGACTAGTGTAGCCGGCAGAATCGCTCTCTTGAAACGGTCCATTTATCTCTTCCTCGTGCGAGCGCGTGCGAGCGCAGCGCGCGCCTCCCAAAGCTTACAATGGCGGTTACGTTAACTGAATGTGAGCGGGAGTGCAAGGACGGAAGCGGCGAGAAGGAGGAGAAGCGATCTGATCACGGCTGTACCCCGGTCCGTTCTTGAAGGGAGGTATGGCGTTA
>CAZFVN010000024.1:0-45386 GCA_964522395.1 uncultured Myxococcales bacterium | reverse complement strand
CCGATCTTCTGGGGGCCGACCGTCAGGTAGATTTCTCTCATTTCAAACCGCGTGGCCCCTATGCCAGCCTCAACGCAGGAACACGACAGATGGCGTTGATCTGAAGAGTGGATGACGTTAGTGTGAGGTCACTGAGTCTGGAGGAAGCAAATGCGAATCTGGGTCGATGCTGATGCCTGTCCCCGGGCGGCGAAGGATATCCTCTTTCGCATGGCAATGAAGCGTCAATTGGTGGTGACACTGGTGGCCAACCAGTACATGGCTACCCCCCCATCGCCCTACGTTCGGACGGTACAGGTGGGCGCCGGTCCCGACGTCGCCGATGCCGAGATTGTGAAGTTGATGGAGGCGGGCGATCTGGTCATCACGGCAGATATTCCACTGGCCGCCGCGGTGGTCGAGAAGGGCGGCTACGGGCTCAGTCCGCGAGGCGAGGAGTTCCTGGAAGAGAATATCGGTGAACGCCTGGCAATTCGCGATTTCATGACTGACTTGCGGGACACCGGCACCGAAACGGGCGGCCCGCCCGCCTTTGGCAAGTTGGACCGCAAAAGATTCGCCGATGCACTCGACCGCTTCCTGGCCCGTATCAGACATATGACTACTTGAAGCCAACTCCAATAGATAGGCTGAGGGCTACCAATGCTGACCGCACCAGCGTTGGAGGGCCAACGATGCAGTCTGCTCCATGACCGACGAGTGCCAGCTCCAGGAGCGCTTAGGCGATATCGTTTCTCTGGTATTATGGTCGACCTTGCCGGCAACTGCGTACCGCGCAAAGGTCGTGACCTGGCTCACGGCCCCAGTGCAACACCACGGGGATAGCCCAGTCCAGAGATAATAGTCTCGAGCCCCGACCCGTCCAGATTGGCCCGTTTGACATTTCCAGAATGGAGGTCGGCGAAATAGAACTTTCCTCCCGCGGAATCGACGATTATACCCTGCGGTGTCTTCAAACTGCCCCCCGACAGCAAAACCTGGGCCGCGCTTCCATCCAGATTCGCGCGGCGGACAAAGTCCTTGCCACCCCCGTACTCCGTCCAGTAGACCTTCCCACCAACCAGGTCGAGAGCGACGCCGTTGGCGATGCCCGACGTATTGGCAATTACCTGAACCCCTGAGCCATCGAGAGCAGCGCGGGAGAGGGTCCCGTTGTAGTACCCATCCATCCAGTACATGCGACCGCCGGGGACGTCCAGGGCCAATCCGATTGTGCAACATCCGCTACCGGCAACGAGGTCCTCTACGTTGGTTCCATCGAGGTTCGCCCGTTGCACCTTCGGGTTGCCGGTCTGATTCGTCCAGTAGACCCGTCCCCCTTCAACATCCAGGGCTATGCCATAGGGGCTGGGAAGGTTCGCAATAAGCGTCTCGACATTACCTCCGTCCAAATCTGCCCTGCGGATCGAGGTGTCATCGTCGGGCCAGTACATCTTCCCTCCAGCAACGTCAATGGCAATATCATCCGCATCGATGCCGCCTGAGATCAGATTCACCTTCGCCGACCCGTCCAAATTGCTGCGGCCGATTACGCTAGTAGAAACATCCGTGAAATAGAGCATCAGGGCGCCCGCACACTTTCCAGCGACACACTCCTGATTGTCATCACATGTGCCACACGTTCCACCGCAGCCATTGTCGCCACACTCCTTCCCTCCGCAGGCGGGCACGCAGGCCTCCCCGGGCTGTCCGAATCGAGTCAGGAAGATGTCCTCGCCCAGCGTGTACGGGAGTTTGCCTCCACCCACATCGAGGGTTGGGTCGCGTATTTCGCCTGAGACAAACACGTATCCTTCAGGGTCAACGGCGATGGCCCGCGCGAACTCGTTGTTCTGGGCCACGAAGTTCTTCCACCAGAAGGTTGTGCCGTCGCTCTTCAGACGGACAAAGAAGATGTCGGAGGCATAGCCATAGGGTACGGCGCCACCGCCGAAGTCGATGGTGTTGCTGCCGTAGAATCCAGCGACATAGAGATCACCATCAACATCGGCGGCCAGGTCCGAACCGGTATTCCAGGGACCTGCGCCAAAGTCGACCGCCCAGGCGGGATTCCCTTCGAGATCCCATGCGGCAACGTAGATGTCACCATGAGTAGGCATGTTGCTGGCAACTTCTCCGTTGCCAAAATCCACGCCGCTGCCCCAGAATTCACCGGCCACCGCGACCAAACCGCCCACGGTCACCGTCAAAGCATGCACATACTCCTGCCCGGCACTACCATACGCGTGTGACCACTGATGTACCCCCTGGTTCGAGAATCTGGCAATGGCGAGATCGCCCTTGCCCTGCTGGACATTGGCAAAAGTTCCCCCACCAAGAGTGAAGCTGGAACTCTTGAAGATAGTCGCGACATAGACATTGCCCGCACCGTCGGTACCAACTCCGTGGCCTTCATCAATGTAGTCCCCACCCCAGGCCTTGGCCCAGTAGAACCCTCCCGTGGTAGCATACCGAGCCAGCAAGACATCCTTGGAACCGGCATTGGGTAGGTTCCCCCCGCCCAGATTGACCCCGGCACCAGAGAAATCGCCAGTAACGTACACGTTGTTATTGCTATCGACTACGAGGCGACGACCATGTGCTCCAGAGAGAGTATTGGACCAACCGACAGTGCCAGCAGCATTGATACGCGCAAGAATGCTGGGGCCACAGACATACGCATTTCCCTCCGCATCTACATCGATGTCATGGTATGCGGACCCCGGTCCCTTGACGGACCAGACATGGTTCCCGTTGGCATCGAACTTCACAACGTAGGCTCCGGCAGAGAGGGCGCCTCCACCGAAGTCCAGAGTCTGACTACTGAATTTGCCCGCCATGTAGACCGCGCCCTGGGCATCAGTTGCCAGGGCCGTGCCCAGATCGTCGCCAAACCCGCCGAAACTCTTCGACCAAATGTGCTTGGGGATACAGCTTCCGTCTAAGCAGGCCTCGCCGTAAGGGCAATCTCCGCAACTCCCGGCACATCCATCACTACCGCACTCTTTACCGTCGCACGACGGCACGCAGTCGGTGCACACTCCAGCGATACAGAACCACGTTCCGCCGGGTCCACAGACCGTGCCATCTTCCTTGGCACTGTGGGAACACCCGTTGGGATCCCCACACTCGTCCACCGTGCATTCTTCCTGGTCGTCACAGTCGACCTCCAACCCTGCCTGACAAGTCCCCTGCCCGCACATATCACCGTCGGTACAGATATCCCCATCGTCACAAACCACTACGTTGGGGAGATTCGAACAACCAGTCAGGGCGTCGCAAATATCATCGGTGCATAGATTCTGGTCGTTACAATCGAGAACCCCTCCGCCAATACAGATTCCACCGACGCACAGATCTCCAAGGGTGCAGGCATCACCGTCCTCACAGGGACCGTCAAAAGGACTGTTCTCACACTCCCCGTCACTACATTCGTCCAAAGTACAAGGGTTCTGATCGTCGCAGGAAATCGGTGCCCCGGCGACGCACCAGCCCCCCGCACAGCTACCGCTAAGAGTACAGCCATCGCCATCATCGCAAGGTACGCTGTTGTGATTGAACTGGCACCCCGCAAGCGGGTTACAGGAATCGTCGGTACAAAGATTCCCGTCATCGCAAGAGAGTTCGCCACCACCGGTGCACTCACCCAGGTGGCAATGATCGCCAATCGTGCAGAGGTCTTCATCGTCGCATGGCGCGCTGTTCAGTTCATAGATGCACCCACCATCGGGAGTACAACTGTCACTGGTGCATACCTTTCCGTCATCACAGTCAAGAAGAACGCCGGGAGTACACTTCCCATTGTCACAAGAATCGTCGATGGTGCAGGCGTTACCGTCGTCACAGCTTCCAGCAAAAGGAGCGTGGGCACACCCAACACCGGCCAGACAAGAATCTTCGGTGCAATCGTTCAGATCATCACAGGCGAGAGGAACGCCCCCAAGACAATCCCCCTGACTACAGGTGTCCCCGAGCGTACAAAGATCTCCATCATCGCACGGCCCTTCATTGGCGCTATGCAGACAACCGGAGTTGGCGACACAGGAATCATCGGTGCAGTCATCGCCGTCATTACAATTGACAGCGGTCCCCGGGAGGCAAGACCCATCTTCGCAATGGTCATTAACGGTGCAGGCATCGCCATTGTCGCAGAGGAATCCACTGTGATGAGGAACGTCGCTGCAAACGCCCGTCTCGGGCTCACAGAGAGATGCCAGGCAGAATGCATTGGGGCCTGAGGGTTCGTCACAAACCACAATGGTCACGGGATCCACCACACATTGGTATGGCAACTCGCTGGTGTCACAAACGAGGGTGCCATTGCACTGGTCACCATCCTCAAGGGCAGCGCAATCAACGTCTTGCAGGCAATCACAGGCTACGGGAGTGCCTGAACAGCTCCCGTCCGCGCACTGGTCGCCAACCGTGCAGGGGTTAGCGTCGTCGCAAGCGGCCGCATTCGGGGTATATTCGCACCCACCGGTATCTGAGCAGGCATTGTCGGTGCACGGATTGTCGTCGTCACATTCCACCGGATCGCCAAGGCAGGTTCCGGCGACGCAGTGATCCGCAATAGTGCAAGGATTACCGTCTTCGCAAACACCAGCATTGAGTATGTCGTTGACACAGCCAGGCTCTCCTACACACTTGTCCTGGGTGCATTCGTTTCCGTCTTCACAGAGATGAACATAAGCACCTTCCAACAACTCGGGCTCGTCAATCTCACCGTCGCAATCGTCATCCAGGCCGTTGCAAACCTCAAGTGCCGGCACCAATGCATCGCACGGACCAAGTCCGCTATCGGCACATGCACGCTTGCCAACGCACTCGCCGAACTCGTTGGCAAGAAAGCAGGCGGTGGTCAGACCAAGTGCTACCGAACTGTCGGTGCAAGGGCATTCTCCCGTATCGTTGACACACTGCTTGAGAGTTGTCCCCTGCACAGTTTCCGTCTCCTCGCATGAGAACCCCCAGGGGCAACTCTGGTCATCGCTGCACGGGCCGCCACAGAAATTCCCGTCAGGACCGTAGTCAAGACAGGCATCCTCTGACCCTCCAGAACTGGAACAGTCATCGTTGACGTGGCAGGGACGACATAGGTTGGCGTAATCGGACACGCAGATGTAAACAACATCGGGGTCGGTGCCAGCCACCTGCTGACAACTCCAACCAGGCGGACACTCCTCCTGACAACTTTGTGAGCAAACACCCTCCCCGAGGTGCTGAACGCACCATCCCGACTGGCAATCGTTATTCTCACCGCACTCATCAAGGAAGCACCCCTCTCCTGATTGACATTGAGGCGAGGCTACTTCCGATTCAACTGCTCCGTCCGTGGGTGCTTTCCAGAGGTCATACTTCCCAAGACCGTCGACGGGTGCCGCTACATCGCTCTTCAAAATGACGTCGCTAGCCGATCCGATGACTTCGGGCTGCGCATCCAGCTTATCCGAGGCCTTCTCCGGTCCTGCGGAGCACCCAACGGCAACGAACAACCACCAGACTGCCTTAAACCATCTGCTCATAGACCTACCTCTTCAGGATTTGAACAGTTGCGTCTGCCCGCAGTATCGCGAGAACGGTTCCCCAATACAATCCCCGCGAGTCACCAACATGGGCCCCCATGCGGTCGCTCCTGGAGATGGTCATCATATCGTTACCCGGGAAGCTCGAACCTGCCCGCCTTGCATCGGCGGTCCGATTTTCCACACCAAGAAAGCGCCAGGCCCCCAAATAACGTGCGGCAGGTCGGCCCCATGTGTCATTTTGATACACAATCGAAATTTGGGCCGTTCGGGCCGATCGCCGCTTCAATGAGTGGGCGCCCAGGCAGTCCGCCTATTGCGCGAAAACCTCTCGCTACATCCGGACCGCCATGCAAAGACCTCTCGTATAGCAACAGTTGGCACGCTTCTCGCCGCTAGTTAAGTGATGTTCACCAAAGCAGGGAGGGCCGACGGCCCGCTCTGAAAACCACTGTAGGGAGGAATACATGAAGAGAACTCTGGCTAACCTGACACTCGCGGCCATTGCCATCACCGCACTTCTGTGCACCGTCGATAACGCTTTCGCCAAACAGGGAGAAGACGACGGAGCGGACATTACAGTACCCGGCCCGGAGGATATCGCCATCGTCCTCGTATCCGCTGAAGATTTCGAAATGCTGCTTGAGGGAGGCGGCACCACCATGGCCATGAGTAGTGTTGGCACCACGACCACGAATAACGGCTATCAAGCTTGCTGGGTATCCTATGATGCCTACCGTGACCGTTACCGTATTCCCGCTGGCGACGCCTACGGCCGCTACACCTCGGGGGGCCGTTATGTAACCTCCGATGCCTACTACGATTCACCGGATTGTGGCGACGGCGTGGAAGGGGGGAGAGTCCCTCTGGGCGAAAACCTGGAGTTCTTTCTCACCAGCGCCTACGCCATCGATCAGGTGGATGATGACGGTGGCAAGGTCTATTTCCAGTTGACGCTCGACTACTACTGCAGTGGGGGATGTGCGGAGACCTGTATCAACTTCACAAACGTCACCGACCAGGCGGTCTGCACCTCCACGGAATCGGGCATCACCTGGCGGGAGGCCCTCGACCTGGAGGGAGACGGTGACAACTGCCATCGCCCCGATATCGTGCTCACCTCCTCATCGAGCTGGTACCCATCCTCGAGAATCACAGTGGGCTACGAATACCTGGTCCAGACATGGGTCTGCGACGAGAATGGAACCAACTGCTCCTACCTGAGCGATACGGGCTGCGTGGACATCGAGTTCTACTAGGAGGCCGATATGTCGAGCCAGCGCAACGGTCCGTCGCTCCTCTATCCGCTGCTCTGCTTCGCCTTGAGCTTCGGATGTGCCACCGAAGAGTCGCCGGAGTCAGCCCATTGGGGGGAGGGGCTCACTGCGAAGCAACCGGTACTAAGTGCGGCCGACATCGGCCCGGATGGTATGGCTCACCTTGCCATCTTCCAAAGCAGCACCTTCGCCTTCACCATCAAGGGCCCGGCCGATGGAATAGCCATTGGTCAGGAGATAGACGTCGCAACAACCCCGGGATGGCAGGTGACATTTACTGCGATGATGCCCGGTGGTCCCGGGTTGCCCTCCCCCGGGTCAGGTCCTGACGGTGCAGGGGTATCGTGTGAAACAGTAGTTGATTTCTCGGGCGATGAGAAGGTCTCCTGCGCAGTACCATATGTTGGCTATGGGGAGTACACTCCAACGTCTCTGACCGTTGGAACGGAGACCGACGGCGGCTCAGCTCTGCTCTACTTCCACGAATTCGGTAGCGCACCCGGCGATATCGTTCTGGTCGACGTGATGTATTCGGCGACACTGATTGGCGAGGACGGAGAATGCCAGGTCTTCCACCGCTACACTACGGAGCCACTGGCGTTTGTCATGGAGACCGCCATTACCGAGGGAGTCAGTGC
The DNA here is from genome assembly GCA_964522395.1 of uncultured Myxococcales bacterium. Taxonomy (GTDB): domain Bacteria; phylum Myxococcota_A; class UBA9042; order CAIXZC01; family CAIXZC01; genus CALGBT01. The sequence goes on along the minus strand of CAZFVN010000024.1, from coordinate 37,967 downwards.
CAACGTGGCCTCTACGGTAGCCGGCCCGACTTTTCCGTACAATGGGTCCGACGACGGTTTCGACGTGACTTCCATGGCCCCGGAATGCGACATAGCCGCGGCCCCTCTACCCTACCGCAAGATCTGCCCACTCCCGGAGGAAGCAATGAGCCCTGAGCCGCCTTCCGGTACCTGGCTATGGTACTATCAATGTATCGCGGGAATCACCGCACGGGAGTAGGTTCTTGAGTGCAGAGACTCCTGACGGTAAGCGGCCTGTTTTTCCGTTGTTCCGACCACGTTCCCAGTGTAGAGTGAATTGGCGTGAGAGGTTGACAAGCAACCTCCGCTCCAATCGGCCCCACGGTCGCGGTGGGCCGGTTGTGGATTTCTGTTGCGCCGACACACTGTTCGAACCATGATGCGATTGCATTCAGGGCCCCTACTGGGCATCGGTCAGGTCATCCTCCTGGCTTCACTCTGCTTTGCTCTCCCCAACTGCCGAGACGACCTCGATCTGGACCAGACAGTCTACGAGTGTGACAAAGAGAGACCCTGTTCAAAAGGATGGCTCTGCGCCGCCGGCCAGTGCCGCCCTGATGTCGCCCTCCTGGTCTCCGTCTATGGGGCCGCGCCCGCTGAGTATCCCACGCTCTTTCCTTTCGGGGGATGCGACCATCTTCGGCTCTGCTTCTCTGCTGACGAGCAGGGCGATTTGAGTGGTTGCACAGACTATCCCTGGACCCTGGAGGCCTTGGATAAGGAAGTGGAACTACTGGTACCCGGGTCAACAACTATCCACATCGTTGCACAGTGCATGATGGGGCCAGCGACCATTTCCACGGCCCGTAGCTGCCCGGAACAATTCGCTGATGGTGGCGGATCACTCAGTCTCTACCTGCTCCCCGGCAATTCCATCGGACCCACCGTCACGCCCGACGGGGAGGTGACTGAGCTTCACACGCCACGCGTGGGAGCGACGGTCACCGCGTTGCTCGACGGTCGGGTGCTCATCGCCGGTGGCGCTGTAGCGATCGGCGCCCCCCCCTCGCCAGTGCCGAGGTCTACAACCCGCGCACCGCGCAGATCACTGCCTTGGAAGGACCGGGAGCGGCGTTGGTAATCCCTCGCACTAAAGCCAGGGCAGTACTCCTCGCCGATGGCACCGTGGCCATTTTCGGAGGCAAGACAGCGAGCGGCGAGGCGACCGCTACGGTTGAGCTCTTCGACCCGGCAGATGGTCTCTTCGCCGACGCTCCGCCCATGACGCTGTCGCGCATATTTCACACAGCAACGGCGCTGTCCAATTCAGGGGAAGTTCTTGTTGTGGGGGGAATGGGCGATGCTGCCAATTCGTATGAAGTCTGGTCTCCTGAAGAAGGCGGTAGTTCCCTCCGCCTTCTTCAGGAATCCAGGTGGCACCACTCAGCCACTAGGTTAGGATCGGGATCCGGTGCGACGGCATTCATGGTTGCCATCGCGGGCGGCCAAGCTCCTGAAGGCGAGCAGCCGATGGTCAGGTCCTCGATGGAAATATACGACTCAAGGACAGAAGCATTGACGGACTTAGTTCCATTGTGCACACAAAGTGGTGCGCGCCCTTTGAGCCCGTCGAGAATGACTTTGCATTCGGGTTTCTTCTGGGAGGCAGCTGGCTTCCACTTACTCCTGGGCGGATACATTGATGCCGAGCATCTCGACGCCTCGTCAGGAGTTTGTGCGCTGGACGTGGGGGCACTGGCCTGGGTAGGGGACAATAGCGAAATAGAGGTCCTCGCAGCTCGAGGCCATGCGGCCAGCACATCGGCACACGGGATACACATCGACGGCATTCTTGTCACGGGCGGACTAGACCCAGGTGAAGATTACTCCGCAATTCCAACCGCGGAGTATCTTCATTTCAGCGCCGACGGAACAAGCAGCCATCTCCCCGGTTTCAAGCCAGTCTCTACGCCCTTGCTCGTGCCTCGCTGGGACCATGATGCGGTAACGACTTGTGACGGTCGTGTTCTGATCGTCGGTGGTCTCACGGGTCCCTCAGTGGACGAAGCCTCAGTAACTGCTGTAACGGAGGTCTTCAATCCATAGATGAGTGAGCGGGTCAAAGAGGGCCGATGTCTTGGCTGTGATAGCGATGGGACCATTGGCGAGCCTTGCACTCAGGTCGTCTGCCGCAAATTCTCGTTGCACTTCATTCCCGAGCAATATCACGCGCGTTTTGAAGCTGCTTCCCGTACGGACCGCGACCCGCTGATTGGAACTCGGGTGGGCGACTATCTGGTTGTGGGTGTGGTGGGCCGCGGGGGGTTTGCCCACGTCTTCCTCGTGCTGCAGCTTCCCGAGCTTATGGAGTGCGCACTCAAACTGATGCGCGCGACCTATCAATCGCACGACAAGGCGGAGACTCTGCTGCGCAAGTTCCGGGGCGAAGCCGAGGCGCTGGCCAGTCTCAAACACCCGAACATCGTCCGACTTATCCGCTCAGGAACCCTTAACGGCATTCCCTACATCATCATGGAATACGCGGATGCCGTGAGTCTGCGTGACGAGATCGAACGCCGCCGGCGTGAGGGTATTCCGTTTTCTCGCCGGGCCGTGTTGACCATGTTCGACCAGATCTGTTTCGGCCTTCAGGCCGCCCACGACGAGCAGATCGTACATCGCGATATCAAGCCAGATAACATTCTCTTGCAGGAGGTTTCCGGGCACCCTCTCCTCGTCCGGATCGTTGATTTTGGACTGGCTCGTTTCGTTAAGGGGACGACGAACACGCAGGCGCTCTTCGGAACACCGGCATACATGGCTCCGGAGCTAATGGGGAAGGGAGAAGTGAGCCTCGCTTCCGACACTTACGCATTGGCCAAGGTACTCTTTGAGGTGCTACTGCTACAGCCCATCATGCATGGGAACACGATTCCGAACTTCACTCGGGAGAAGGTGGAGAATGCGCTGTCGCAGATGAATCTTTCGGGCATCGCTGGTCTCGAGGAGCCGCTGGTGAGTTTCTTCGCAAAAGCTCTCAAGTTCTTGCCCGAAGACCGGTTTCAGACTGCCGAAGAATTTCGTCAGGCCCTCCACTTCACTATGGGGGAGAATCCCACTGCGCTCCCGGAAGTACAGTTGTTGGCATCTTCTGACGCCGAGGTCCGGCAGGGTCCACTGGGCGACGTTTGGGAAGATATCAGGATCCAGGACACCTTAACCAATCCTGAGTTCAAAGCATCGCCAGGTTCGAGCGGGAGAGAGTGGATATGGTTCGTCCTGGGCATCTCGGCACTCATACTTGCCGTGGGACTTTCAACGTGGTTGCTGGTCGCTCCCCTCACTCTCAGCGTACCATCCAACATGGGGGCTGGTGGCTCCCCGGCAGTGCGTATCGCAGACGGCAGTGACAAGGGCCTGGAAGCCGTGGCAGTTGTCCCGGTGGGACCTGGACCGGATACCCGTCTTGACCATGACAGACTCACTGATTCACTGGACTACACTAGTTTGCCCGCCCTCGACGCCAGTCTCGACATTGGGTCCATTGCAACCCTGCGGGACACATGGGACAGTGCCCCCGGGACGACTCCCTGGGAGGCACTTGGGGTTGCCCCCGACACCCCTCGCAGCACCCAGTCCCCGCACAATGTGGAAGCAGACGCCCCCCCGTCCAAACACAATCGGGCAACAGACGTGATGGCCAGTGCTCCAGACCGTCGAGACCTCTCCCCGGCCGCTTTGTCGCGAGACATTGCGTCTGGCGAGGCCCAGTCGGGGAGGATATCGGGTAGCCGTAAGACGGAGACGAGACGCCGCCACAGGCTCGAGCGAGACGCCCGCCATGGCGCTGGAGATGTTCTTGGGCACCCGGCCGCGCCACCGCCTCAGCCCGTCACATTCGAGGTGATGGTAGACTCGCCTCAGGCCGATGTGGCGGTGCATGAAGGAGAGCGGGTGCTAGGTCGAACACCGCTTTCAATCACCGTACTGCGCGGCTATCCTCGTTCTGTCGTACTGAGGAAGCAGGGGTACGAGGACTATGAACTGACTCTCACTGGGGCCAGAAGCACCATCCAGGTAGAGTTGAAGATGACCATGTGGTAACGATGCGTGACGCAAAAAGAACTGACGCTCATTTTCGCCGCCGCCTTATGGGCCTGGGACTGGCCACCATATTCCTGCTGGCGGCCAACTCCGTTAGCGCCGCAGATACTCTCCCAGACCGAGCGACGAACGCGTTTAATCAGGGGCTTTACCAGGAAGCTGCCGAGTTCATGAAAGAGGCCTACGGGCAGGACCCGCAGCCACTCTACCTGTTCAACATCGGACGGGCCTATCAGGAAGCTGGTCAGTGGCTGGAGGCAAAAGCATACTTCGAACGATACCTGCTCACCAAACCGCCCATGGAACAGCGGGTAAAAGCGGAGAAGCAACTGGCCAATGTGGTGGCTCAACTTCCGCAACCGCCCCAGAAGATTGCCTCACCGCCTCCACCCGGACCGAGGCGACCGAAAGCCCCGTGGCTCCTGGCCGGGGCGGGGGCTCTCTCGGCGGGAGCAGGGGGAGTATTTGTATATCTGGCCAATAACCGACGCGAATCTGTCCGTGAGGCAGCTCGAAACGAATCCGGCGCGGTTTCAGGCATGTCTCAGGAGCGAGCATACACCCTACGCGAAGAGGCTGACACGCTTGCCCTGACCGGGGGGGTGCTCGCCGGCGTTGGAGCAACCGCGATGGCGGCTGGAACAGTTTGGGCAATCTTGTCGTGGGAGAACTCCACACCATCTTCCACCCTCGATATCAGGCCGGAAAACTCAGGCGTGAACATCATCTGGACAACCCCATTCTAACCTGCTCTCACTACCGGCTGAGACCGTGCCGCTTCAGCCAACGATAGACCTGTTTACGGTGACAGCCGAAACGACGGGCAACTTCCGAGATGTTCCCATTGCAGTCCCGCAACGCGTCTCGAAGTTGACTCGACGAAGGGGCTGCGCTGGAGTCATCAGAGGCGGCAGAATCTTCTTCAGCCTCCTGGGCAATCAGCAGTTCATCGAAGGTGCGATAGGAGATGGTCTCGCTACTACTGGCGTGGAGCAAAGCGCTTTGTGTGCTCTTCAGCAGTTGCCTGACGTTGCGCGGCCAATGGTAGAGCACGGCGCGCTCGACGGTGTCGGCGTCGAGAGCTTTGCGCGGGCTGACACCTTTGGCCCGCAAAGCCCGACAGATAAGAGGCACAATCTCCTCGCGGCGACGCCGTAGGGGCGGTAGGCGAATGACTTCGTCTTCAAGTCGGCCAAGGAGATCCTGGCGAAAGGCTGTGCTCCCCTCCTTCCAAACGTTGACACGATTCGTGGCAGCAGCAATTCGGACGTCGAACTTCGCCGGGCTGGTGGCCCCCACCGGAAGCACTTCACCAGTCTCAATGAACCGGAGGAGCTTGGCCTGCAGATGCTGCGGCAACTCCCCCAACTCGTCGAGGAAGAGAGTCCCCAACTCGGCCTGCGCCACAAGACCAGAGCTCTCTTTCGAACCGGTGAATGCACCCTCCACGCAACCGAAAAGAGTGGTTTCCAGGAGTGTCTCCTGAATCGTTGCACAATTCACCGAGACGAGGCTCCCCGAACGCCCACTAAGATCGTGGAGAAGTTGCACGAGGATGTCTTTTCCAGTGCCAGTCTCACCGAGAAGGAGTACGCACCTCCCATCTCTTGCCACCTTGCGAATACGGGCTACACAGCGCGCCATCTCGCCGCTCCCAACAGTAACCCCCCGCTGCTCGGCCTGACGGTCGCCGCTTGGAGGTTCTGCCGTCACGACGAAGATGGAATCGGCAATTCGGATGACGTCCTGGCCCTCGATGGGACTGCGTTTGACCTCTTTGCCATTTAGAAAAGTTCCATTGGTGCTACCGAGGTCCTCGACAAACATCTTCGAGTCAATGACTTCGAGACGAAAATGCTCCCTGGAGGCCGCATAGTCGAAGATCTGCAGGCGGTTATCGAAATCCGCCTCCCGCCCCACGGTAAGACAACCCTTTACCTGAGCGCATGTCGCCGGGAAGCCGGTTTCATCATAGAGGGGGAACACCTGACAAAGGTGAAAGTCCGGCGAGTTCGAGGAAGTGACATCAGCCCTCCGGGAAGGTTTTCTCTCTCTGGTCTTCACCGCGGTGGTAGCCTCCAGATGCAGGATGATACCGCGATTGCCAGCGAAGTCCAGCCAACTCTTAGGCGACGACGCTACTGTGACAGGTGTCACACCTAGCGTCACAGGTTTCGGGCACGCGCCGGGCCGATTTGCCAACCGACCTGGGACACCCGTCATACTCACACCGTCAAGGCTGGAGCCGAATGCTCCAATTTGAGGCAGCCTCTCTTTCCAGCAGATCGGAAAGGCCCCTTGACGAACTTCGTTAGAAGACGATGGGACCAGCGCTTGGTCGACAGAAATGGCATTGGCCCGACACTTTCCGGGTACTCGCCTTGAAGATGGTCCCCTTTGGGCCAGTCTGGCACAGGACTTTCGCCTTACATAGGTGAGGGGTAGTGGTGTGCGATAGGATCCGCACCGTCGCCTCCAAAAGGAGACCACATGTCGAAAAGCAGGTCTACGCCGACCCCCATTAGTCAATGCCTTTCCCCCCCGGAGAAACGCGGTCACACTCCAATCGATGGAGATACCGAGCGGTTGACGGGAGAGGTTGCCTGGGGGGCATTGCTCATCGTTACGCGTCTGGCTCGGATCCGTCTGGCCGCACGCTGTCTGAAGAATGGGTCGGGCAGGAGATCGCGTATGGTGCGTGGAGGCCCCATGGTGTCCCCCGCAGATGCGTGGCGAAAGGCGATTTCTGAAGTCTGTCGGCGTAGCGGCCGGAGCAGACCCTTCTACGAAGCACTGGCAGAGCGAAAGCTGGGAGCCTACGGCCGCCTCCAGGCAATCGGTCTCTGTATTGACATTCCCCGAGACCTCGGCTGCACACCAGAGAGGGTAATAGCTGAGTTCAACGAATGCATCGCCGAGATGAAACTGGAATTCGAGTCAGCGCCCAATTACCTTTCAGCCAGGTCTTATGAGGAAATCGGACGCCTACTTCCGCTCCTCTCACCACTATCGGTGAACGCGGTCCGGGCCGATTTGATGTTGACCCTTGGCGATGCCTACGATGGAGGGTTCGAAGCAGCACTGGATAAGTTCATACGGACCATGAAAGAGGCCCCGACCTCCGATTCCTGAGGACCTCATCCGCCAACCCTCCTCGCGCAAAATTCTTTGCTGTTTGGGTGCACTCAGTTAGCATTGGAAGCAATGAAAGGGAGCTGCCAATGAAACTATATCGTCTTTTGTGCGTGGCTGGCCTACTCGTAGGATGCGCCGCCTCCAATGCCAAGGATTCCCCCGATTCGGCAACGCCCGACGTCCCCCGAGCTGCCGATGCTGAGGCCCCCAGCGATATCGAGGGCATTCCTGATTCTGCTATCGACCTGGTCGATAGCGTCTCTCCACCAGAGGAAACCGTGGGGCCTGACCCGGATGTTGAAACCGCAGCGCCTGAGGAGATTGCGCCTGACTGCCCACCGGGGGTACCGTGCGATGATGGAGACCCCTGCACTATCGAAGATCAATGCAGTGAAGATGGCGATTGCTATGGAACGCTTCTCGATTGCGGCGACGACAATCCTTGCACTGAAGGTTCATGTGTCGGACAGGGTGAATGTAAGCAGATCCCGGTGGTCTCGCCCTGTGACGATGGCGACCCGTGCACGGTTGACGACCTCTGTCTGGACGGCGAATGCGAGGCGGGCCCCGGAACCCTCGAATGTGACGATGGGAACCCTTGTACGGACGACAGTTGCGTCGAGATCGAGGGTTGTCACCACGAGAACAATGCGGCGCTATGCGACGACGGAAACCTCTGTACGGAAGGCGACATCTGCTCGACTGGAGCCTGCTCCCCCGGGCCCAACAAGTGCGGTTGCCTGAGTAACCAGGATTGTGCTGAAGTCGACGACGACAATCCTTGCAACGGTATCCTCTACTGCGATGAATCCCTCAATCCGCCAGCCTGCGTAATCGACGTCGAGACGGTGGTAGAGTGCAACGACCCGCCTCCAGCGACGTGCCTCGCGTGGACCTGCAATCCGATGAGCGGCCAATGTATCACGGAGCCCACCTCTGAAGGACAAAGCTGCTCCGACGCTGACGATTGCACCGCCGACGACAAGTGTGTCGCCGGGGAATGTGCCGGCGAGTACATACCGGCCTGCGGCGTTGGCGAGCCGTGCGTAGCGTGGGACGATTGCGTCAACGGCCTGACCTGCTTTGACGGAATGCCCGGCGGCTACTGTACGATGTTGAACTGCACGATTGCCCCTTGCCCAGCCGGCAGCGTATGCGGCTCCATCAACGACGATGCTCTCCAGGTCTGCATGGTCGAATGCGACGGCAATGGCGACTGCCGTGAAGAGGTGGGACACGGCTGCACCGACGACGGAGGGTGCTGGTGCGGCGAGGAAATCTGTCAGGCTGAGGACCCCTTTTGCGTCGGCGAGGTAAAAGGCATCTGCAATGCCTGTGGTTCGGCCCTAGAGCTAGACAAGACTGACTGCTCGCTACAGGATCAATTCTGCTACGTGGGCGAGTGCGTGGACTGCGTCCCCCAGTGCGACGCCAAGGAATGCGGGCCTGACGGTTGCGAGTCCATTTGCGGCATTTGCGCTGACGACGATGTCTGCCTCACCGATTCGGGCACCTGCTGTACGCCAGACTGCTTGGAGAAGGCATGCGGGCCGGATGGCTGCGGCGACAGTTGCGGAATCTGTGATGAGCCAGCCATTTGTCTCGCCGAATCGGGGGAATGCTGCACCCCAGATTGCCTCGACAAGAATTGCGGCCCTGATGGCTGTGGTGGAAACTGCGGGCCTTGTGAAGACCCGTCCATCTGCACTAACGGCCTTTGCGAAACACCGGACCCGGCATAGATCTGCGAGCTCCAGGGTTTCGAATTGACTCTACTCTACAGTTGGTCAAGAGCAATGTTGGCAGCTTCGATTGCGGCCCAGTACTCATCTGGAGTGCTATGTAAGGCAGGCGGAGATTCCACATCCCACTCGTAGGGAAAATCGGTGAACTGAAAGAGCCAGTACCCGTCGCTTCGGGTGCCGGCATTCACCAGCGCTTTCCCCAGATCTTCGGCCCCGAACAGGACGCCTAGAACGCCGCCTAGAATGCGCACATGGAGTCCCTCATTGGCCAGAATATCACGCGCCCGGTTGGTAGCTACGTCGTAGGTCAAATGCGTCACCGGGCGCGAGGGCGTGCCCGCACCGCGAAGCCAACCCCTGTAGAACCACGCGGTTGAGACCATTACGCCATAGATTGACAACTCGAATTCCGGGGCCAAATCGGCGGCCTCATCGCGCAACTGTGCCACCCGCAGCGCGGTTTCATCATCAAGCCCTCCATAGACCAGTCCCACCAGCCCTTCGTCAACCAGCCACGGTAGCCGCTCGATGACGCTCAGAGCTGCTCCCTGCTCCGCCAGAGCGGCAGAGTGACCGGAGATGATCTCTACGGCTTTGCTCCAGGTATCGTCGTCAAAGGCGAACCCCTGTGCGTACCAGAGTGACCCAGCTCCGTATAGTTCAAGGTCAATATTCATACCGGCGATGGCTGGGTAGGCAGCGGAAAGCAGAGCGGCCCCCAGGGAGAGGGGCCGAATCGCCTTTTCCCAGTAAGCATCAGCAACGGGGGGCGGCGCGACAAGCTCCTGCCCGTAGGCACCGACCGCAGACCCGATCTCTTCCCTGAGTTGACCGAAGAGCGGGGTCAGCCAATTGACCCCCAGAAAGACCCGGGCTCCGGCATCGGCAGCAGCTTTCGCCAGCTCTTCCAACTCATCCGATGCCACTCCCGTATCATAGAAGTCCATTAGCCACTGAGGGTCGACTCCAATAACAAAGGCCGTGATGCCATGCTCGTTTGAGTGCTCGAAAAAGCCACGCATCTCTTTATACGGGCGTCTCCCGCCCCAGCCGAAACGACCCCGTCCGTGGGGGTACCAGTCGGGTACCACAGTTTGCTCCTGGGGCGGCCCCTTTGGCACTTCCGCAGTGAGTTGCGGGCCACCTTCGGGTGGCGTTGGCGGGGCGGCGCTGAGCGCTCTGACCGAAGGTGGATAGAGTGCGTGGACTGGCGGGCCTTCCCCGAGAGTAGAGAACCCGTCCGCGGCGGGAGAGAGAAGTCCATCATCTGCCCCCGAAAAACAACCTTGCGGGGCGTGATGGCTGGAGTCCACGGTGAGAGCGGAGATGTGGTCCAAAACGGCTGCCGCTACCGCCTCAGCGGCGTCGAGTTGACCGAAGTTCAGAATCGGCTTGTCAGACATGTACTCCGTATGGACGGGCAGTTGGACGAGGGAACGAGGCACAACTGCCACCATTCCGGCCCCAGGGCCGACGGCCGGTGCCACCGCGGCCAGAGGTTGCTCCACGAGTGGAATTGATAGCGAATTCGGCCCACTATCGAGGGTTTGCCAGAGGAGAATGTTCTGGTGGGTCCAGGTGAGCACTGCGACCTCCGGACCATCGCATGCAAGAGTCGATGTGACACCGGCAGCAAAAGGCTCCTGACCGTCCATGGCAGGATGGTCAAGGGCGGGATATCCCACCGGGTAATTGAGGGTCCATTCAAGTCCCCCAGGATAAGCTGCGGCAACCTCAATGTGCCGCGGCGGCTTGCCGTCCAGCGGCTGGCTTGCGTATCCAATGGCAGTATTCCGCTGCGCCCGGATTTGCACACCTGTGGCCGCCAACACCCGGTTGACATAGAACCAGTCGCAATCCCCGCCATGACCGTCCAGCCAGGTGTGCCGCACGAGGAACAGCACGTTGCCTCCCTGCTCGATATACTGGACCAAATTGTCGGCATCCTCACGGCGCAGTCGAGGCGAAGGCTCCGAGGGCGCGTTGCCGGCAGAGACTATGACTAGCCTGTATGGCAACTCGCCAGTAGCCGGGTCGGGAATGATGTCAGATTGCGTCAGATGGGGATACCAACGGCGATAGGTTAGTTGATGGCCCCGGTCGGCGAACCGTTCCATCAAGAATGAAAATGAAACAGGGTGGCGCATTTCCAGATCGAGGAGGAGTACGGGGCCGGGCTCATCGACCGGCTGTTGCGCATCCACCAATTCAACACTATCCAAGACTGGAACGTCTCCTTGCAGCTCTTCGACCAGAACATCGGAGGCCACGTCGGCAGTGTCGCTGCGGACATCCGATGGCGAGAGTTCACCGCTGGAATCGGGAATCCCCCCGTCGACATCCTGGCTCTCCCCCTCCCCCCCACAGCTTGAGAGCAAGCAGGCCACTGCAAAGGTCTTGACTACAATCTGGTGCAAGCGCATCAATCGTCCCCCGTTTCGCTCCATTTTGCCTCTATGCGAATTGGCAGGCAAGGACTACGCGAACAGGCTCAAGATCTGTTCCGGCGGTAAGGGCCGGGCTACGGGTAGTAAGGGGTGCATAGACGCGCTGCCCCGCCGGGGGAAACCGCCGGAGTTCCAAAGTAAAGCAATTCTTCGGCGGTGACAAAGTGATAGCCTTGCTCCGCCAGCGCTTTGAGAATGCCGGGGAGCGCTTTGGGGGTGCTCCGAGGACCGACGTGGAATAGAATGATGTCTCCGGGTCTGACTTCCGAAGTGACGCACTCCACGATCTTATCTGGCGGTGGCGGTGGATTGGTCCAGTCGTAAGTATCGAGACTCGCCTTCAAGTGGACATTGTATCCCGCTTTCAGCAGAACACCGTTTCGCCACGGACGTTCGGCATAGGCAGGCGAACGGAAGAGCGGTTTCAAATCGATGCCAGCGAGGTCCATGAAGAGGGGCTCACAATCGGCGATTTCCTTGGCGGTTTCGTTGGGCGATTTGCCCAGCTTATGGTGGAAGGTGTGGTTGCCAGAGAGGTGGCCGCCGTCGCTGAGCCGCTGCAGCGTCTTCGCCTTGATTGTTCCCTCTTTTACGTAAAGCCCATTCAAGAAGAAGGTGGATCTCGCCCCAAAGGCATTCAGGTCATCGATAATCTGGTTCAGCTTGTGGTCGTTGTAGCCATCGTCGAAGGAGAGTGCCACGACCTTCACGTCTGTTTCCACGTGATCCCATTCTGCTACCGACTCACACTCATCGCCAATACCATCACCATCCTCGTCAGCCTGGTCGGGATTATAGACATAGCGACAGTTGTCGATGCAACGCTCCGGCGAATTCGGGCCGACGCAAGCCGGACCCAAGCCTTGATTTGGCGCACCATCCTGATCAGCGTCGACGATGCCCACGCAGAGCCCATCGATTGTAGTGTCATCCGGAGTCAAAGGATTGCCGCCATCGCAATCGTTGGGGTAGATGGTTCGATCTAATGTTGGGCGCTCCTCTTCCAAGGGTTCCTCTGGTTCGACGGGCGTTTCCGAATCGACGCCGGGTTCGGGGTCCATCGGCTGGAGCCGGCCACCCGGAGCGTGAGCGCAACAGACGGCAGCGAGAAGAACTAACCCCAGACTCAACTTACTCATCACGACGAAGCCTCCTTCAAGTTAGTCGTGACACCCTAGCCCAAAGCGAGACTAATGGCCAGCCCAAGCCCTACATCGTTCACGCTTGCCGACCCCGGTCTCACCTAGAATCAGGACCGTGGAGTCGGTGGGAGCAACCCGGTCGAAAAGATTGACCACTGCCTGAAAGGCCTCGCTCCTCCAGATCACAGTACGTTCCGAGTCACCCGGGCGCAGAGCAAGCAATCCCAGAAGACCGCTAATGATTATCATCTGTCGAACATCCGCGCCAAGACGCTTTTTGAGCTCACCGACGGTGAGGACCTACGGTGTCGGCTTCCTTCGCTTCACGCTGATGCTCAAAGTGGCTATTCCGATTATGAGGGGCGAATACCATCTTGATTCTCACCGAATGACCCCTGCCAGAGATGCCGCTTCAGCCGGCAACTACTCCCCTGCCCTCTCAGTAGAGCCTTGACCGCTTGTGTGGCCGTTGGCAACCTGACGAGCCACGGAATCAGAGCCCATCCAAACTGTCATTTGCCGTGCGCCATCAACTATTAGAGGCAGAAAGGGATGGGCCACAATGACCGTGAGGGCGGCACTTCAAACTTCATAAATCTCCCCCGCTTCAGGCTTCGTTGATCATGTGATAGTAGAGGTATTTTACGTAGCGCTCAAAGAGGCCTGGGGAGGCAGGTTGCTCCACGGCGCGAATGGAGAGAGCCAGACCTTCGCGGTTGGTAATCGGGTCGAGGCCGAAAACGATCAAACGACAGCAGAGATTGACTTCATGGGTGCGGCTGTGCAAATCGATCGTCAGTCGAACTTCAACCGGGTCATCAGCCGAGATATCCCCAGCGAAAGCATCGGGACAGGCGACGAAACAGTCACTCATTCCAACCCGCAGAAGAACACCAATTTGTTTCTTTCCACCCCAGTTGACGCGAACCTTGATGGAAACTGGTATCTGCGCTTGTTCGTAAGCCAGAGCCTCAGTCAACGGTCCGATCCCCGCAGCCCGCTTGAACGTACCTGGCGACGCGATTGAGGGTGCTGCCTCCTTCGACGGTTGGGCAGTTGGCTCCACCTTCGCCTCTCGTTGCCGGGCAGGTGTTGGGTTAGGTCCCCGAACGCGCTCCTCGGGCACCACTTTGGTGGCTTCTCCGTCAAGTCCCCAGTAAGAGGTCGGGCTCTTCAAATCATGGTGCGTCTCCACGCGATGGGAGTGCGATTTGGGAGGGTCCATATGAAGCGCCGGCTTGTCCGCCTTTGGAGGTGGGGGTCGATGGCCCTGCTGGGAGGGGCTGGCTGGAGCAGCACGCTTCCGGCCGCCTGTCGATGAGCCGGGCAACTTCGCCATGAAATACGCGTTGTCCTTGAACGAATAGCCCACCACCGCCGCCTCTGCGAACTCCCGCGTGGGGGCCGGGACATCATCGGGAAACATGTCGGGCACAAGGTTGACCAGCTTCAGGATCAGAGAAACGCCCCCACGTGAAACCACCTTTCTCCACCGTATCCCCAGACCCTTTGGAGACTCCCGCTTACGCCGGACGATATGGCCCACCACGAGAATCGCCGGCTTCTTCGTCTTCGCTATTTTGGGAAGCATCAGCACGGGAGCACTGATGCGAACATCATCTTCAGTTCTGAGAAAGGCTCCCCCCGGCGATAGGTCCATGGCATCGGTATCGAACCTCTGGCCATCCACATAACAGAAGAAGGGAATCTTGACCGCCGTCCGATCGTGTTCACGCCGGTCTGAACCGGGAGCCATCCTATCGACCATTCCCACCCTCCTGTCACCAGATTTCCCTACCGATTACAGCAGTAGAGTAGCCCCTCTGTCAAGGTGCCCGTGCCGGTGACCTTGCTTTCGCCGTCTCACTGTGCCAAATAGGTTCAAGCGGGAGGAATATGAAGCCGGGCATCAACATTCTCTTTATTCAGGACAACGGCATCAACGAGTCCCTCGCACTTACCGAGTTGGCAGCTTATTTGGAGCGGGCCGGCCACCACTGTCAGGTCCTCCTAGAGCGAGAAGAGCGACGATTCGGGCGGGTAGTTCAATCGGCCAAACCCGACTTGATAATCATGCCGTGCAACGTCTTTGGCGCACAATGGGTAGTGGCAACGGCTCGCCGGTTAGCCAGGCTCGTGCCGAAGGTTCCTCTGCTGGTCGGCGGAACCCACCCGACACTCTCCCCGGATCTCCTCGAAGAGTCCGCCATTACGTATCAGTTGGTGGGAGAAGCCGAAATCGCGGTGACAGAACTGGCAAGACGCCTCGGTGACGGAACTCCCACCGACGACATCTCAGGCATCTGGGTTCGAGTCGACGGAGCGGTTCGCGACAATGGAGTAGCACCTCGACTCGACCACATGTCCGAAATCCCGTTGCCGGACCGCAGTATCTACTATCGCTACCCCTTCTTGAAGGCCTTTCCGTGGAAGAAGTTCTCCACCGGTCGTGGCTGCGAGAATCGTTGCTCCTTCTGCCACAACGAGCATGTCCGAAAGCTATACTGCGACGAGGGCTTTGTCCGTCGCAAATCTGTCGACCGGGTACTAGATGAAGTTCTGGCTGTGAAGGAGAGAAGCACTTTGCGCTGGGTCCATTTTGCCGATGACCTCTTCGTCACGAACCGGGAGTGGCTGGCGACGTTCGCTCACCGATATCCGGGGCGAATCGGGCTGCCTTTCTCCTGCAACTCCTCCGCTGACCGCATGGACGACAATGTCGCACAAACCCTGGCCAGGGCTGGTTGCCGCGTCGTCGCAGTGGGGGTGGAAACCGCGGACGAAGAGCGTCGAATTCGGATCCTGCACAAACCATCACCCGATCCCGTATTGGAGCGCGCCGCGGCAGCAGTCATCGGTGCCGGGATGGAGCTGGTGACCTTCCTGATGCTCGCCCTGCCGGGGGAGCAATTGGCAGATTCATTGGCAACCATTCGTTTCAGCCATCACCTCGGGGCACATGCCCATCGCATCATGATGGCGGTTCCGCTACCAGGAACTGAGATGACCCGGGAGGCAGCCCTGGCCGGCCACGTTTCGCCCGAACTCGCCGATAACTATCAAGCGCGAATCGACTTCCATGACAACCCCTATGGTCCATTCTACCGGGTTGGCGAACCGCAGGCCTTTGAGAATCTCGCTAACCTCGCCCCTCTTCTCCATCACCTTCCCGACAGCGCGGCACTCACCTTGACGCGGGTGCTGCCTCGCCGCCTGACCCGTATGGCAAGACTATGGATGTCTTTTCAGGAGAAGCGACTCTACAAGTTCTCACTTCTCGAGGGCATCAGGTTCTACCTCCACGTGGGCAACCCAATGCATCGCACCACCAATTACGTCTCGCTGCTTTGAACTACCGGAAGTTTGAGAGGCGTTTCGTGAGGACTTCGAAAACTACAGTTGCGCCAACATGCGGGCTGCTCGTCGCTTCGCCTTTCGACCGTCGAAGAGGCGCAACAACTTGTGGAAGTTGCGACGGTCAACAATCCTCGTTCGCAGTATCTTGAGGGCTTCGAGGCGCACCTTCTGACTACGGAACTCCCGCAACAGCTTTCTCGCCTGCCGGGAAGTGAAGTATCGACTTGACGAAGCGTGGGCCAGGACATCGAGTTTCATCACGGGGCCGTGGGCGTAGTCCAGCTTTCGCAGAATCCGGCGCAGCTTACGATCACTGACTGGATAGTTGTGTACCGTCGAGAAGTTCGTGTAGACCACGTGGTGGCCTCCCATCATCAACTCGAGTCGACGCTCTTCGATTGCCCTGCGGCGTGCTGCCTCCCGCCGCCTCTCCCGCGCTGCGGCTTTTCGCCGGGCCGCCTTCTTCTGGGCGTGGAATGATTTGCCCTTCTTACCCTTCTTGGTGCTATAGAAGGGCTTCCCTTTGTTGGACTTCTTCTGGCCGAATTTGGGACCCTTCTTGCTCTGCTTCTGCTCATTGCCGGATTCCATTTCCATGGAGTTGGGGCCACCCTTCTTGCCAGGCTTCTTTGCCGGGGCAGCGTTGACGGCGAACGGAATGAGGAGCGCAACCATCACAATGCTTCTAACAAGGGCTTTCATGACAGCCTCCTTGGGGTGGGTTTTCAGTGCGCTTCAAGCTGCCGCACATGGTCCATTGAACGCAACTTGCCTTCCGTCTATTCACCTCGATGGTGATCGAGACCACGTCGGGGAACATCAAGTCACCGTCTCTCTGGCCCTACTTCATTCCAAATATGCTTCATGAAAACTGGCTGAAGGGTCATTGCGTTGATAGTCTACATACGCGTGTGTACTCTCATATTTACTCACATGGACGCGCGATTTCTTGCGCGCTAGCCCCCTAGATGTCATAAATACAAAGAGTGCGATATTGCCCAGCGGGGTCCACATGTGTACTGAAAAGCCGAGATTCGTTCGCTGCCCAGATCCATTCAGTCCTCTCTTTTGCGCATCAGAGCGTTCTCTTGAAGGGTTCTTCTCCGGGGTCGAAAGTCGACCGGAGGTGGGACAGTTTTCCATCAGCGGTGAGCGCTATATCATGGCCCGTGCGGCCACTTTCAGTGTCGAGTTGAGAAAGATCCTGGAGGAAGAGTACGGCCGTCTAGCCGCTGAGAATCTGGCGTACAGCCTGGGACGCGCAGCGGGCACCAAGGACGCCGAGTTCTTTATCAAAAAGTTACAACTTGAGCATGGCCCCGAGGCTCTCTCTGCAGGCCCTGTTCACTTCGCGTTCGTCGGCTGGGCGTTCGTCGACATCTTGCCCGAGTCGGCGCCAGCTTCTGACGAAACCTTCTTTCTACTTTACGAGCATCCCTATTCTTTTGAGGCTGACTCCTATGAGCGAGAAGGACTGAAGACAACCCGTCCAGTTTGCCACATGAATTCGGGGTATTCATCGGGCTGGTGTCAGGTGAGCTTCGGGGTTGAACTGGTGGCCAAGGAGTTGACCTGCAGGGCTGCGGGGGACGAAAAGTGTACCTTTGTAATGGCTCCCCCGGCCAGCATCAATGACCACTTCGTTGAGTGGCAAGACCGCCTCGACGCCAGATAGCCTGACAGGCTGCCGTTGGCAATGGAGTTTGGATGGAAGAGGAGATCCTCGACGAGTTGACCGAAGCGCTTGCTGACCTGAGATCAGGGCATTACAAGAGACCCGGTCCAGTCGCGCTAAGCGCACGAGCTTCACTCGGAGAGCAGAAGCTCTGCAAAGAACTCAATCTTCTTCTCGAACACGCTCGCGACAACCATCGGCGGCACAATCGCGTCCGGGCGCGATTGCTGGGAGACATCGACCATTTGGCTACCGCGCTGGGGCAAATTTCGGTCGGTCGTTTTGACATCCAAATCGCTCCTCTCTCGCTTCCACAAATGAGTACCCTTCGCATCGGAATAGAAGATATGAGCAAGCGGCTCGCCGACTCTCTAGCAAGCCTGAACCAAAAGGTGGCAGAGTTGCGCGGCAGCCAAATCGCACTGCGGCGTGAGCGTGAGATTGCAGAAGCGGCGACCCAGGCGAAGAGTGATTTCCTGGCAAACATGAGCCACGAAATCCGCACTCCTCTCAACGCCGTTATTGGTCTCTCTGACCTCGCACTCCTTGCCAACCCGAACTCGAGGCAGGCCAACTATCTCCGCAAAATCCGAAATGCTGGCAAGATGTTACTTGGAGTCATTAACGATGTCTTGGATTTCTCGAAGATCGAAGCGGGAAAGCTGGAGATGGAGTCCGCCCCCTTCGACCTCCGTGAGATAGTGGACGGCATAGCAGACATGTTCTCTTCAGCAGTAGCGGAGAAAGGCCTCGAACTTGTCCTCTCTGTCTCTCCAGAGGTACCCCACCGCTTGCTGGGAGACGGAATGCGGCTGGGTCAGGTACTTATTAACCTGATATCAAATGCAGTGAAGTTCACCAACGAGGGTGAGATTGTCCTGAATATATCGACGGATGGGGAGGTCGAGGATGGGATAATCCTCCACTGTGCAGTAGCTGACACGGGAATTGGGATCACCGAGGCACAGCAAGCCAATCTATTTCAATCCTTCACTCAGGCGGACAGCTCCACTACGCGTCGGTACGGCGGCACGGGTTTAGGCCTCGCTATTTGCCAGAAGCTGGTAGAGCTGATGTGCGGTACCCTGCGCGTAGAGAGCGAATTGGGAGAGGGGGCAACCTTCAGTTTCGATGCGCTTGTCAGCAGAGTTCCGGACTGGGAGACTGAGCCGAGCCTGGAACTGCCAGAGGAAGCCGTCGGCAGCCGCGTACTGATCGTAGAAGACAATATCACAACCCAGAAATACCTGGTCGACCTGCTGGCAGCATATTCGCTCCACGCAGAGGTTGCTGCCAACGGCAAGCTGGCGCTGGCGGAATTGCAGCGCGTGGCGATCACTCGACCGTATGACATCGTTATCATGGACTGGCGAATGCCCGTTATGGATGGGGTGGAGACTGCTCGCCAAATGAGAAGCGACCCCATACTGCGCCGTATTCCAATCATCATGATGACCGCTTACAATAGTCAGGAAATACCCCTTTCGGCGCAAGCCGCGGGCATCCGGGCGGTGCTCCTCAAACCGTTGAAGCGGGGACCATTTGTCAAGTCTATCCTTTCCGCTCTGGGTTTCAGTTCAGGTACAACGAGCCAGTCCTCATTGGCCCAACTCGGCGACTCGCCCGCCGCTCAGAGTTGTCGATTCGCCAAAGTGCTGCTGGTAGAAGACAATCCTATCAATCAACAGGTGGCAACGGAGACCCTGGCACTGGCCGACATTGAGGTCGCCCTGGCTGAGAACGGCGAAGAGGCCTTCCTTGCGCTTGAAGCTGAGCAGTTCGATGCCATTTTGATGGATGTTCAGATGCCTGTCCTGGATGGCCACGAGGCAACTCGAGCGATTCGCACCGGTGAACTTGAGTTGCCGTCCTCGGGACGGTTGGCGAAGATCCCGGAGAAGCGAAGAAACGTGCCCATTATCGCCATGACCGCCCACGCCTTGAAGGGTGACCGGGAAAGATGTCTGGCGGCCGGAATGGACGACTACCTGAAAAAGCCAATTGATGCGCCACTGCTCTTTGATGCGCTCTCACGCTGGACCGCCCAGGCCCTGGAGGCTCCTGCGGTCGTGGTGCAGGCTGAAGAGGTTCCATCGCCGCTACGTGGCCTCTCGATGCAGGAGGCACTCACTCGCGTAGGTGGAAATGAACGACTGTTACGCAAACTCCTGAGCGAGTTCCGACGAGACCATTCGAACGCCGCGGCGCAGATTCATGACCTCGTTGAATCTGGGGAATCCAAGAAAGCAGAGCGAGCCGCACACACGATTAAGGGAATGGCACTTGTATTTGGAGCACGAGACCTCTCGGAAGCAGCGGAACGCGTCGAGCGAGCCTTGTCGCTGGAGGAGACCGTTGCCGGGGAAGGAGACCTCCTCGAAGGGCTGGCAATGCAGTTGGAGATCGTTCTGACCAGCGTAGATGAACTGCTGGACACAGAGACTACGGAGGAACAGGTACTTGCCGAGGATCGCGTCAGCGCTACGGTTGGTGAGAAGCTGGAAGAATTGGACGGATACCTTAGAAGCCGCAATTTCAAGGCAACCAGAGTTGCCTCCCATTTGGTCAGATTGCTGGTCGGAACAGAGGTTGCGCCCCTCGCACGGCATATTGAGGAGCGCCTCACTAAGTTTGATTTTGTCGGTGCCCATGCCGCGCTCGTCGAACTGCTGACCTCAGTCAAGACACAAGGCGATTCAGATAGCCCCGATCCAGAGGAGTAGAATGGACTCTCCACGCCCTACTATTCTCATCGTTGACGATCACCCTGCCAATATCCATCTCCTCGCAGAAGCTTTGGCGGAAGAATACGAAATAGTGGTTGCCACAAGTGGTCAGGAGGCCATTGAACTGGCCCTTGCGGGTGATGCTCCCGACCTCATTCTACTCGACATCCTGATGCCTGGGATGTCCGGGTATGAGGTCTGCGAGAGATTGAAGCTGGAGGAGTGGACCAAATCCGTTCCCGTGATCTTCGTTACTGCGAAGAACCGGGAAGAGGACGAGACGTACGGTTTGAAGGTCGGGGCAGTGGATTACATCACCAAACCTTTCAGCATGCCCATCGTCAGAGCTCGGGTACGAGCTCATGTCGAACTGAAACGACACCGAGACTTACTGGAGACCCTCTCTTTGCGGGACGGCCTAACGGGGATTCCCAATCGGCGACAGTTTGAGCAGCATCTTGAACGGTGCTGGCGGCTGTGCAGCCGCGAGGGCCTTCCCTTGACGCTCTGTCTTGCCGACATCGACCACTTCAAGCTCTTTAACGACCGTTACGGCCACATTGCTGGGGACGAATGTTTGCGCAAAGTCGCCAGAACAATGCACGACTGCGCCAAACGACCAATGGACCTGGTTGCCCGCTTCGGTGGCGAGGAGTTCGTGGCCATCCTCCATGGTACAGGCAGGGATGGAGCGGCGATCCTCGGCGAGATGATTCGTTCGGCCATTGAGGACCTGGAGATTCCCAACAATGCAGTGAGTAGTGGATCAATGGTGACGCTGAGCGTGGGGGTGGCAACTGTGATGCCCGACGCTGAGACTGCTGCCAGCGATCTGGTCAACCGGGCCGACCAGGCCCTCTATCGTGCCAAGGGAAATGGACGCAATTGCATGATTTGCGACGAGACCTAGCTCATTCCTAAAGCCCGTAGTATAGATTCATCTCGAAGGGATGAGGCCGATTGCGTACGGCCTCTACTTCTTTGGTCTTCTCCGCTACCCAGGTTTCCAGAAGTTCGCGGGAAAAAACACTGCCCGCCAGGAGATAGTCGTAGTCCCTTTCAAGTTCCTGCAGAGCCACTTCGAGAGTGGCTGGGACTGACACCAATTTGCTCTTCTGTTCTTCGCTCCAAGTGAAAACATTGTCATCGAAGGGCCCGAAGCCGTTTTCCTTCGTTGGCATGGTCCGGTGCTTGATTCCATCAAGCCCGGCCAGCAACAAAGCAGACATCGCAAAATAGTAGTTGCACGTACCGTCACTGGTGCGAAACTCGAGGCGTTTGGTCTCAGCCGTAGTTGCGTAGCGGGGAATTCGGATTGCCGCACTACGGTTGGAGAGTCCAAAGAAGAGTTTCACCGGGGCCTCAAAGCCGGGTACGAGACGTTTGTAGGAGTTGGTACTGGGGTTTGTCAAGGCAGCGAGAGAGCGGCCGTGTTTCAGGATTCCGCCAATGAAGTAGAGGGCGGTATCGGACAGATCGGCGTAGCGTCCCGGTTCGAAGAAGAGGTTCTTCCCCTCCTTTCGCAACTGAATATGAAAGTGCATGCCGTTGCCCGGTTCATCGTAGAGTGGCTTGGGCATGAAGGTCGCGGAAAGGTCGTTACGCAACGCAGTATTGTGGATGATGTCCTTGATGTACATCATTCGGTCGACAATGACGCGGAAATCGATCATCTCCGTTTCGATCTCCTGCTGACCCGACAAACCGACCTCGTGATGATGATACCTCACGGGACAGCCAATCTCTTCGATATGTTCCACCATCTCCTGGCGCACGCAAGCATATTTATCGAAGGGCGTGTCAATATGATAGCCCTTGCGATTGGCCACCGCTGTGCCATCCCGATCGCGATAGCCAAATGGCAATTCGGCCTTGTTCTCGGCAGAAGTGAACTTATAGCCGGCACTGTGCTTCCGGTTGTGAATCTCGACATCATTGAAGAGATAGAATTCAAACTCAGGAATCCAAAGCGATTGGTCGGCCACGCCAGTCTCCTCCATGTAGGCCTGGGCCCGCCGGGCCAGACTACGAGCGTCCTTGCCCACGCCGATGCGGGTATCCGCGTCACAGATGAAGGAGAGCATGCGCAGGGTGGGACGCCGGGTAAACGGATCGATCATGGCGGTTTCGAGGTCCGGGACAACGACCATGTCCCCTGACTCTACCGAACGCATGCCTGGAATGCTCGACCCGTCGAAGGAGACTCCGTTTTCGAGCATGCTCTCGAGGCGACCGGGGGGGAATCCGATGTGGTACCAATTGCCCACCAGATCCGAATACTTGACGTCGATGTTTCGAATATCCTCTTCGGCGATGAGCCGCTTGACAGCCTCGAGATTCATCCCGTCCCTCCCTATCATACCCCGATCTTGTGGCCAATGCCGCGACCGAGTCGTCCGGTTCGGACGGATTCTACATGGAGCGAGGGGTGCTATTCAAGTGCGACAGCACCGTCTTAGCGTTTGAGCATGAAGAGCAGCATCTTGGCGTCAACTTCAGCATTTACCGCGTGGGGTATGGCTGCAGGCATCAGCACATTTTCCCCTGCCTGCGCCACGACCTTTTTGCCATCCACCACCAACTCAAGTTGCCCTTCTACAACCTGGACAAACGCATCGAATGGGGCGGTATGCTCACTCAGCCCCTGTCCCGCGGAGAAGGCGAAAAGAGTGAGAGTGCCTGTTTCCGTTCGTGCGAGGGTACGACTGACAATGGCGTCATCACCGTACTCGACGAGTTCTTCCATTCGCACAGGTTTGGCAACGGGGAAACTGTCTGCAAAGGCTCGGACTGGAGGTGCCATGTTGTTCTCCCTGCCGTCGGAGTTGATTGCGGGGCCGACGGTTACCCCAACAAACTACCGTCATTGCCGACAAAAACAAGCCCATGGACGGCACTGATTGTCGCCCCTTTGACGCACATCAAGAAAAACCGCCCCCGCTACTTACTGGGCTGGCTGGGGCAGAACTCGTTGACCAGTAGAGAGATCGACTTTGACTTCTCGTTGGAAACCGCCAGATCCATGCAACCATCTTGATTAATGTCTGTCATTTCGATGTCGCTGGGTTCAGTGGCCGCAGTGAACGTATATGGACCAGCGAGCTTCCGCTCGCCCAAAGAGATGTACAGATAGATTCGACTGGTCTTTTGGCAAAGCACGATCACGTCATCTCGTCCGTCACCATTGAAATCACCCGTCTTCACGCTATTTGGCCGCAGTTCTTCTCCTTCAGGAGTCTTCTCAATGTAGAACGGGGTCTCAAAGTTAGTACCGTCGGTGCCCCAGGAAATCGAGACCTTGTAGGCAAAAGCCCCGACCAGGTCGAGAAAGCCGTCACCATCAACATCGCCAAGGGAAATGTCGAGGGGCTCCTCCCCCAGCGAGATCAACTTCGCAGGATAGTCCGGAACGTCGACCTGGTATCTGCCATCCTCGTCAAGACTACCGGCCAACATCGTAACGTTATGAGTGAGTTGATTGGCAACGAGAATATCTAGCACGTCGTCGTTGTTGACGTCACCGACCGAAACCGCAACCGGATCCTGCCCGGTGGTGGGATAGAGGACACTATCATCCATTTCGCATACAGAAAACTCGGCGTGGCATTCTGTGTAGTCCCACAACGAACAGGTCTCAAAGGGTGGCAGAAGAAACCCATCCTGAGGAGCACAGACTTCCGGGATGACAGCGGTTTGCCGAATCTGTATCTCGTCATAGATCGGATTGCCGCCGCCAATTCCGTATCCCTTCACCGCAAGCACCAGATCATCGAGGTGATCATCGTCTAGCGGCGCGGCGGCTAGCGCTGATGGAAAAGAAGATACCGCGGCCCCCTGGGTAGGCACGAAACTGCCCGGATAATCCCCCTGGATTGGCAAGAGCTCGCAGTTCCACCCGTCACCGGCTGTGGCCCCAAGAGCATATCCACCAGCAAGAATGTCGTAGTTAGGGACCTTCGGTTCAGACCCGGCATTGGCCTTATTAATGAACTTGCTGGCAACTGCGATGTCCAGGTATCCATCGTCGTTGAAGTGGCCGGCAGCCACATCCGCTACGCCATGATAGAACTCTACTCCCATCATCGACTTCAGCGTATCTACCGACAGATCCGCCTTGCCCACGCCAGTGAAACTGATAACCGCGTGAGGGTCGACGAGATCCTGCCATTCATGGTCTTCGCCGTCGACCGTCACCGTGCACTCGATGGCCTGGTCGGCAGGAGGAGAAGTAATGGCAACCAGATCCGAACGTTCGTCAAGGTCAAAATCAGCCGCTAGAATACGATCGGGTGAGACCCGGCCAACGTCCATCCAGAGGGGGTGCACCGGAGTTGGAACTTCCGCCGATGTACTCCACAGCGGTACACCCGCCCTACTATCTTCGCCCGCCGGGAATGGACACGAGAGTTCGATCCCGTTGCCCGGCTGCCCACAACCGCCATCGTCCCGCGACAGAAAGAGAACAATCTCACAGGAATTCTTCCGCAACAACGCCATGTCAGGAATGGGATCTTGATTGAGGTCTGCCGTTATCAACGAGTAGGGCTCTGGCCAAGCATTGAGAAAGTAAGATTCTGCTAACGTGCCGTCTCCCAGCCCCCAGAAAAGCTGGACGGTTCCACCTTTCTTCTCTGAGATTGCAACATCAGGCAATCCGTCCAGATTGAAATCGTTGACCACCAGGCTATTTGAGGAATCGCTTACCACTACTGCCTTGCCAGCCTTCGGAATTCGCTCTTCTTGTAAGATCGAACTGAAGATTGAGACTACCGCTTCCTCTGGATCCATGCTCCAGCCGAGATCGTCGTGGTTGGTTTGCTCGAAATAGCCATTGTCCTTTCCATTCAGCTCATACGCAGCACCGAGGTCTCGCACGACCACCAAGGCATCCAAGGCCTGATCGCCATTGAAATCGCCCAGTCCAAGAAGCGGAACATCCTGCCCCATCAGCAGCGTATCGTGGGCCATCAGGAAGCTGCCGCCGCTGTTCAGATAGGTGGAGAGGATTCCAGTCTTGCCGCGAGTGACAACGATGTCCGGAAGTCCGTCACTGTTCACATCTCCAAGTTTGAGGTCGCTGATGTCAGCAACTCCAGTGAGTACGGTGGCATCCAGCAAGAACGCGTTCGCCTCGTCATCAGAGCCGGAATGGCGCAGTAGCATCACGGATTCTTCCTCCGTGGTATGGCCTACCAGAACGTCCAGAAACCCATCCCCATCTATGTCGGCCACAGCCATAGTGAAAGGGTCCTGCCCCACTTCATGGGATTCCCCCTTGATGTAAAGACGGAGACCCTCGCCTTCCGCGTTGGCTACCTGCTTCCACTCCGTCACCAGAAATCCGTCACCCTCCGGGTCGCTATGAAGAGCCACGATGTCCGGTACGCCATCACCGGTCAAATCCACGAAATGGGCATCTCGGGTTTGATTGCCGGGCGCGGCCATCTTGAGCCCCTCAAACTCGCCGTCGCCCAACCCCCACGCCACGTACGCACCTGCGCCGGCCGACAGTATCAGGTCAGTAATGATAGCGTCGGGATCGCCCTGCCCCGCCCTTAGCTGCCGCATCGTCTCAACAATCAGTTGGTCCTTAACCAATTCGCACGAAACTGTGGGAGCCTGGAGGAACTTCGGACTGCTCACTACGGCCAATGGCACCTTCGCGGTGGCCGGATTGCCTGCACAATCCGTAACGTGTACTTCCAACTCAGTGGTCACAACCCCGAGCGGGATGGCGTCGAGAAGCCCGCTTAGAGTCGTCACGGGTGGTTCTGAAAGGACACCGGAGCTAATGGTCTTGAGTTTCACTCCCAGAGCGACGAAACTTACCTCGCCAAAACCGCTCAATTCATCGGTGACAACTATCGTGTAGGGCACCTTCTCAACGTAGGGAGTTATAAGTGAGCCGCTCGTCGGTAGAATAATCTCCAGATCCGGCGCCACAAGGTCAACAGTCAGCGTTCGCTCTTCCGAGATCTCAAGCACACTATCGTCCGCCAGGGTCACTGAGGCATCGACCCGAAGGGGTGCGAAGGGAGAACCCTCAATGAATCGATTCATCCCACCCGGTACGAGGTTGCCGTCGAACACCAGAACGCCGCTGGCGACGTTTTCCAGGTTGTCCAGGAGGGTCTCGTTGCCCGTCTCAGGATCCACGAAATAGAGGTCGAACCTGTCCAGAGGATGGGCCGGAACCTCCTCGCCATTGAGGAAGATTTGACCAGCCACCGGGATATTTGCCTTCCCCAGCGCGACCCATCCACACGTCCCCGGTTCCTCCACGGTGAGCAAGAGAATGTCTGCGCCAGGTTCGACTCCATCATCCACAGTGTCGAGGCAAGAACCTCCGATGCACTCAGGAATATCTTGCTCCCAGGTGTCGACTACGTCTTGCTTCTCCGGATTCTGCCTGCCCGGGCAGCCGAGCACGAACAACGCCGCCATCACATATGCATACCTCCAATTCATCCGATCCATCTGCTCCTCCTCTTCACCAGGGCTGGTCAAGCAATACAATCCGGGGCAGATCCGGGGCAGCAAGCAACATTTCGGGGCACGTGAAGTGGGCTACCTTCAGATCAAGAGTATGCCCCAGCCCGCGAACACGCAAGAAGAAAATGAAAATAATGCCGAGACAGACAACTTCACAAATACACAACGGCAACATTCCTAACATACCACGCAGGCCCGCCGTCCGATAGAGTTCCTACCACGTTCCGCTGACGGCCACGCTAGAGTTCAGTCACGGATTGGTCGTTTGTTTGCCCTGTCGTGAGGTATCAACCTATGGTATTTTGATCTCCACTGCTTCGTTTCGCCGCTCAAAGAGGGGAACACGATGATCTACAGGTCTGCCCTTGTTTTGCTCGCTGCCTTCTTTTTCAGTTGTAGTTCCGGTAACGTATCGTCAGGTGATGCATCGGCCGATCTCGTCAATTCGGCTGATACGACAACCGATTCCGTTGACGTCGCTCTGCCCGACCGTTGGGCTGAGAAGCCCGAAGTCAATTTCGAGGTCGAAATCGATTTCTCTATCGATGCCAAAGAGGATTCGCAGTTTGTTCCCTGCGATCCTGGTGAGGGGTGCTTCCTCGACCCTTGCCAGGAGAATTCCGATTGCCAATCTGGCTTCTGTGTAGACCATATGGGAGAGGATGTCTGCACCCAGATTTGCCAGGAAGAGTGTCCTCCGGGTTGGACGTGCCAGCAGATGGGGGCGGGGCCAGATCTCCTTTTTGCCTGTATTTCGAAGGTTGCCAACCTCTGTCGCCCCTGCGCAGCAGGGGCTGATTGCAAAAGCCCGGGTGGGGCTGAAGATGCCTGCTTGGACTACGGCGCAGAAGGAAGCTTCTGTGGCGGTGGGTGCATCGACGACAACGATTGCCCATGGGGTTTCTCTTGTCTCACAACGGTCACCGTCGATGGCATCGACGTAGTTCAGTGCCTCGCAGATGCAGGCGTCTGTCCTTGCACCGAGAAATCGGTGAACCTCGGTCTATGGACCCCTTGCCAGTTCGCCAACGAGTTCGGGAGCTGCGAAGGTAAGCGAATCTGTCTGGACGACGGGCTCGGCTCCTGCGATGCCCCTGCTCCAGTAGCAGAGACCTGCAACGGCGTTGATGACGAGTGTGACGGCGAAACGGACGAACCGGTCTTCGTTGACGGAGAGTGGAAAGACCTTTGCGACGACGGCAACGAGTGCACCAAGGATATCTGCCTGGGAGTTGATGGATGCACATTCGAAGTATTGGCTGGAGTTGAGTGCAAGGATGGCAACCCCTGCACCGTGGCAGACCTTTGCGTAGCTGGCGAGTGCGGGGGAACCGAGGTCATTTGTGACGACGAGAACCCCTGTACGGACGATTCGTGCGATGAGACTGGAGGCTGCATCTTTGAGGACAATCTTGCCAAGTGCGACGACGGTAACCCGTGCACCGTGGCAGACGAGTGCGACACGGGTGAGTGCTTTGGCGTGGTTATTCCGTGTGACTGTCAGACGGATGAGGACTGTGCCGCACTGGAGGATGGGGATTTGTGCAACGGGACTCTAGTGTGCGATCTCTCCACCTACCCCTACGCCTGCCAGGTAGACCCCGACACGGTCATCGAATGTCCAGCACCGACAGGCACCGACGCCATCTGCCTTAAGGCGTGGTGCGATATGGAATCGGGTGACTGCAGCCTGGTCCCTGATCATGAAGGGTTTGCCTGTGCCGATGAGGATGCCTGCACTATTGGAGAAGCCTGCCTGGCAGGTGCATGCGAAGGTGGTGTGGAACTCTCCTGCGCCGACAACAACGTCTGCACGGATGACGTCTGCGACCCGGATCAGGGGTGTTTGACCATCCCGAACAACGATAGCTGTAACGACAATGATGTTTGCACCACGGAAGACGCCTGCTCAATGGGAGAATGCCTGGGAACAGGGACGCTTGATTGTGACGATGACAATCCATGCACAGAGGACTCCTGTGACGATCTCAAAGGCTGTATCCATGTGGGCAACCAGGCACCGTGTGACGATGGCAATGCCTGCACGTTGAGCGACCAGTGCAGCGACGGCAAATGTATCGCCGGAAGCGCTCTGGAATGTGATGACGAGAATGTCTGCACCAGCGATGCCTGCTCCCCTGGCAGCGGTTGCCTACATCTGCTCAATAGCGCTCCCTGCGATGACAGTGACGTATGCACGACGGGGGATTACTGTCACCTTGGCGAGTGCATCAGCAAGGGGCAGTTGGTTTGCGATGATGGAAACTTGTGCACCGAAGATGCGTGCCAATCACAAACTGGGTGCACTCACAGCCCAAACAGCAACGATTGTGAGGACGGCAACGCGTGCACGCTGGATGATCAATGTCAGGGTGGATGGTGCCTTGGGACGGGGACTCCAGACTGCAACGACGACAACTCATGCACGGCGGATGGATGTGATGTCGAAATCGGTTGTCTCCACGAATTCACCAGCGAAGGCTGCGACGATGGCGATGCTTGTACCACCGACGAAAGCTGCGACAACGGTGTGTGTGGTGGAGGTGACGAGACCGATTGCGACGACGACAATCCCTGTACGGACGATAGCTGTGTTCCCCCCACCGGCTGTATCCATCTTCCCAACGCAGCCTCATGTGAGGATGGCAATGAGTGCACGGTTTCCGACAAATGCCTGAACGCCGAGTGCCAGCCGGGGGAGGTGGTTACCTGCGACGATGGCGACAAGTGCACATCGGATCTGTGCGATCCACAATCTGGCTGCGTCTTTTCGGCTATTACACCTTGTTGTGGCAATGGTATTCCAGAAGATGGAGAAGAGTGCGATGACGGCGACGATGACGACGGCGACGGTTGCTCCAGCGACTGCAAGACTGGCGTCGTAGTAGAAATGAAGCTCTGGGGGGCCGGAGGCTCAAGTGGCGACAATAGTAACACGCTCATTGGTGGCCCCGGCGGGTTCACCAAGGCCACCTTCAAGGTTCCATCTGGGACTCTACTTCGAATCATAGTTGGCGAAGGGGGCAAGCGCTACGGCCTCAACAAGACCTTTGGGGGCGGCGGTGGGGGCGGCAACAACAGCTCCTACGATGGTGGCTCCGGAGGCGGTGGCTCACTTATCTTCATCGAGGATACGATGCCGGCCGTACCTGGCAATGTGCTTGCCGCAGCGGGTGGAGGTGGCGGCTGTGCCGGCACTTACGGCAATCCGAATTCGGGCGGTCCCGGGGGCGGCGAGTCCGGTGGAAATGGCTACTCAACCTCCAATCAGAGCGAAGTCGGCAAGGGTGGCACACAGAATTCCGGTGGCGCTGCGGGCGGCGCTGCTGGAGGTACCAATGGGGCGTTTTACCAGGGCGGAACCGGGAACGGTTCTACGTCCAACGTAGGCTCCGGCGGTGGCGGGGGAGGATTCTATGGAGGAGGAGGAGGAGCTGGTCGTTCGGGAGCTGGCGGAGGGGGATCGGGCCATGTGAACCAGACCCCCCCAGCCGGATTCGCGTACATCTCGGGTTCAACTTCGGGGGTCCAATCATCGGGGGGGGCCTCACAGAAATCCCCGCCCGGAACGGGTGACCCCAACTACGGGTCACAGGCAGGAATGAGCTTCAACTCAGGTAGCTATCATGGCAACCCCGGCCGAGTAGTCATCACCGTTGATGGCCAGACACAGCTCTTCAACTACACCGGTTCGGTTCAGACCCTGGTCGTGAACTAACGCGGCAATTGCATTCATTCTACAAATCCAGTCGGTAGCCAACCTGACGCACGGTTTTGAGATGACGTGGCTTGCCCGGCTCAGCTTCTAGTTTGCGACGCAAGGCGAGGATGAAGTTATCTACCGTCCGCTCGGTACCTTCGAAATCCCAACCCCAGACGCGTTCGATGATTTGCGCCCTCGAGAAGCTCCGTCCAGGTGAGCGAGCAAGTAACAGGAGGAGGTCGAACTCCCTGGCTGATAGCTCCACAGCGTCTCCGGACCGCGTGACCGAACGACCGGCGACCTCCACCATGATGTCGCCAAAAGCGATGGGGGGAGCCTTCTCTTCCCGACCACGAGTACGTCGGAGCAGAGCCTCAACTCTTGCCATCAACTCCGGCAGCTCAAAGGGTTTGGGCAAATAGTCGTCCGCCCCTAGATTGAGGCCCTCAACTCGCTGGTCCAATCTGCCCCGAGCGGAAAGAACCAGCACCGGGGTATCGACTTCCCGACTGCGCAACTCATCAAGAATGTCGAGCCCGGTGAAGCCAGGCAGCATAATGTCGAGGACAATGAGATCAGGTTGTGTTTCAAAGGCCATGCTCATACCTTCGTCACCATCTTCCGCAACCAGGACGCGATAGCCCTTGCGCCTGAAATTCATGGCCAGACCCTCGCGTAGCGACCGATCATCTTCCACCAGGAGGACGGTCCATTCCGTCGATTCGGTTCCCTTCATGGTGTCACCGTCAACGGGAGTTTGACCGTGAAGCGGGTGCCTTCGCCAGGAGTAGAGACGATGTCGAGGTGCCCTTCGTGAGCCGCGACAAGAGCGGCGACGATGGCCAATCCGAGTCCTGCGCCACCGGCCCCTGAATGCTCTCGCCCCGTGACTCGATAGAAGGGTTCCAGGATACGCTGTTGCTCTTGTGGGGGAATCCCCATGCCATTGTCAGAAACCCGCAGCAAGGCGTAGCCAGCTTCCCTCCGCAAGGAGAGACCGATACGCTTATCCTGGCGAGAGTACTTGTAGGCGTTGGTCAGTAGATTCATGAGAATACTGCTGACCGCGGCGCGATCGTGAGGCACCAACCCAAGGTCTTCAATGTTCACCTCGAATCTGAAATCCCCTCCTGCCAGCATCAGATTGAACCGGTCTGCAGTATCTCGAACAGTGTCCGAAAGGGACTCGCTGGCAACGGAGAGTCCGGCCCGGTCCTTCGGAATTCGACGCCAATTAAGCAACCGCTCAACCATGACTTCCAACCAATGGGTTTCGCGGACGATGCCGGACGCACAGCGCTGGACGGTCCTGGGGTCAGAGACGGCATCTGCTTCTTCGAGAGTTTGAGCGTAGATGCGAATGGCGGCCAGAGGAGTCTTCAATTCGTGGGAGACGTTGCTGACCAAATCAGATTGCAGGCGTGCGGTCCGTGCTCGCTTCCCCAGCCAGACGACAAGTACGATGCCACTGACGAATGCAGAGGTGGCAAAGATGACGGCCAGCACACCGACCACGATCTCACGGGGAGTCTCGCTGAGCACAAGAGTGATGATCCCGACGCTGGAAGCCAACACGATGGGCAGCAATACGCCGACAGAGAGAAGTACCAGCGGCCTCGTCAGACCGAGGTTCACTGCACGCCTCAGTTTTGCCCTGGCGGAAGCGATAGTCGCCACGGCTACCTCCACAGGATAGTTGCTGCCCTACCCTACCTGACGAACGTCCTTTGCTGCAACCGTGGAGCGGGGAAGCTCTTGTGGCGTGGGCAGGATACCGTCCCTCTGACCGCGCGGATAACGGGTCAACAAGGTATCCGGCTGGATTCGGTCACCGAACAGCTTGATACGTAACAACCATGCCGCCGAGAGGGAGCGAGCAACCAGCCTTTCGATACGCCGGGTAGCGGTCATAGGCAGGCGTTCCTGGAGTTGTAGGTCGAGGAAGCGTGCCCGGCGTGCTTCCAGATCATTTACCGGATTCCGCTCAATAACACTGATAATGGATGACCACTCTCTAAGACGCTTTGTCATTTTGATCCGCCTGGATTCCAGAATCGGCGGCAAGTCCCCCATGGAATGGAGTCGGTCATAGCCGCGCATGGTGGTATCCATTACCCGGGTCATGGAACTGGAATTCCGGCGATAGTCCTCCTGGAATGCATGACGCAACCACTGTGCAGCGCTGTCCCCGGGAAAGGCCGGGTGGTTGAAGCTGAGTTCCTGCTGACCGTGCCACTCTTCGAAGGGGAGATCCTCACGCAACATCCCACGCTGCTTCTGGTCCTGGTAGAGAGCTGTGACGGGCAACGGTGTCAGGAGCATGAACTGAACGAAATCGGACTCAAGCTCGACCATGAAATCAATGTCCGTGCCGATATTGTCGGGTGTGTGGTGTTCAGCGCAGAGAATCCCGGAGGCCAGGACGATAATCCCTCTGTCGCGCAGCTCCTTAACCAGCGCACGGGGCTCGATTCCCTGGTTCTTGGCGAAGTTCCCTTGCTCCGAGGAGGACTCTACGCCAATCCATATGAATGTGACGCCCAATCGCTCAAGATTGTCGAGACCAAAGGCAGTAATCGCCTCTGCCGAGGAGAATATCTGGAATTCGAAATAGCGCTCGTTACGCTCCATCTCTTCCACCAGCTCCAGTGCCCGCTCCCGGTCCTTCAGGAAGTTCTCGTCCATGACGAAGAACTCATTGGTTCCCCGTCGATCGGCGATTGCGCGAGCAGTTGCGAAGAGCTGCTTTCCAGTGGAGAGATAGGAGGTGTAAGCCTTCCCGAAGAAGTGAGATGTGCAGCAGAACTTGCAAGCATTAATGCAGCCGACGCCAGGCACCAGAAGGTTCGCTGCCGTGCCGGGAACCGGAACACCGAAGATCCGGGTCTTCTCTGTACTTGGCAGGGCTGGATGGGCGATAGGTGCGTCGGGGTTCTGGCCCAAGAACTGCCGTAACCAGCGAATCCCCTCGCCTTTCACGACGTGGTCACAATCGATCAGTTCCTCGACTCCCTCGATCGCTGCCCCGTGGCCCCCCAGGATAATGGTAGCTTCGGGGGAACTACTCCGGACGATACGGGCCATCTCACGGGCCTTAACGAAGTTGGGGGCAATGAAGGAAATGCCAACAACGTCATATCCCTTACTCACTTCCTTCTCGAAACGCCCTTTTGATGGAAAGTCGAGGACGGTGACATCCGCATCTATGTTCTCGGCCAGAAAGTAGAGTCCGAATGAGCGGTGCTGAAAGCGAAACGAAGCGAGCGCCTGTTCCCTAGTCACCTGATTATGGAACAACTCCATTATATTCTCTTTACGACCGAATTCGTCATCCACGCCGAAGGGTCCAAAGACCCCGGCCAGAAGTACTCGTGGTGAGCCATTGATACGCTTGTTCGCCATTTGCAGCCTCCATATATTTCAAGCTTCTGCCGGCGAGCGTATGCGCGCAATGTCATGGTTCTGTCATGGGATGAAGCAAAGATCTGTTACTGGTGCGAGAAGCCCAGGAGTACTGCCACACAACTCGCCGCTGCTGACAAGGATGCTCAGGAGGCAACAGGTACTAGAAGTTGGTTGCTCCGCCGGAACCAGAAAGTCCATTGACACCGGCCTGACCGATTGATGGGCCACCGGCTCCACCCGGCCCCCCTGAACCCTGCGAGCAGGTGTTGGCCGGAGCCTTATAGTCGATGAGGCTGACATTGCCTTGACCAGCCGCATAGACGCAATAAGATACACCACCACAACCGCCGCCACCACCGCCACCGTGGCCACCGTTGCCACCGTCGCCTCCAGTGCCACCACCGTAGGCACACCAGGCAGAACCGACACCCGGCGCACCGCCCTGAGCCCCGGAGCCGCCGACACCGCCCGTACCACCAGCGCCACCCGCACCACCAGCACCACCAATCCCCGCCTCTACCAAGTTCTGGGTGAGAATCGGAAGCGTTGCCGGCGTGTTGGAGAAGAAGACAAAGAGGCCAAAGGAACCGCCAGCACCTCCTCCTGCCGTGGCCCCCGTTCCTGAACACCCGGCCGATCCGCCGCCGCCGCCGGTACCACCAATCTGGTCGTTGCAGTTCAGGTAGGAGTGGAGAACGTCAGCCCCTCCGCCAGCTCCACCACCGCCGCCGCCGGAGCCGTTGCTGCCTCCTCCGCCGACGGTCCCAGCAACTGACTTCCACAGCCCGTTTTGCACCTGACCCAGACCTTGAGTACAGCCCTGACCAGCCGTGCCACTGGCCCCATCGACGCCAGAGTCACCATCCTGGCCCTCGGAGGGGTTGTTCTGGGTTGGGACGTTGCACAGTCCGCAACTGGACGAGAAGCGGCCATCCCAGCCGGCATCACCACCGTCTCCACTACTGTTTCCCTCGCCGTCGATACCGTACTCACCTCCGTCTGGGGAAGTGAATTGCGGGCAGTGGCTGTCACCACCATCCCCGCCGGACACGTCGACGCCGCCACAGAAGTTTGTGCCACCGCCTCCGCCATCAGTGACCTTCTCGGCGCTACAATTGTTGTTACTATGGCTGAACGCCGCGTCCCCCGGCGAACCAATGGTCCCGTCATCGCCGTCATTTCCAGCAGACCCCAGTTGGCCATTACCACCATTGCCCGCCAGGACATGATTGTTGGTCAAGGAGAGACCCTCTCCGCAATCCCGAACATAGACACCATAGCTGCTACCGCCCTTACTGTTGTTGTTCCGGCCAAAGATGGTGAAGCCGTCAAGAACAGTGGCCCCGGCGACCCCCCCGATGGTGATAGCATTGATCGCCCCGGGAAGTTGCTCGGAGAAGGAACCGCCGATTATTACGGTTTCGTAGAGTAGAATATCCCGGGTCAGGAAAGTGGAGGCATAGCCCCCATATACCTGAATACCTTGTTTGAGAAGCAGGGACCCATTGTAGACACCGGTGGCCACGTAGACATCGCGCTTGCCGCTTTGGTTGGCCTTATTGATAGCAGCCTGAACCGTGAGCATGGGTGAGTCAATCGTGCCCGAATTCTGGTCCGAACCATTCTTGGCAACAAAGATGCTGTTGTCGGTCTCTCCGTCAACTCCGTCGCAATTCTGGTCTATGCCATCGGGAAGATCCGTGGCTCCAGCGTAGAGACACTCACAGCCATCTGCCGGATTGTTGTTGACGTCAAAGTAGCCGTCAGCACATTCCATTTTGCAATCGGGAACGGTCTTGCTCCCGTCGCAGATTCCGCTGGCATTGTCATACTGCAGGAAGGTGCAGTTGTTGCCGCACTGGCCACAGTTCGTATTGCCGGTATACTTGCCGTCTTCCAGGAAGTCATCGTCGATAACCCCGTTGCAATCATTGTCCAGACCATCGCACACCTCGTCCGGCAAGACGCAATCGGACCATCCGGTCAACTCACATCCCTGGCTCCCGTAGCAAGTGGTGAACGGTGCCCCCGGTGCAGGGTCTACCGGCCAAGTTGCCGAACAGCTTCGGGCGAGGTCCGTATTCGACCCGTCGCACGCACAGGAGTTGGTGAGGGGGAGACACTGAGTATCTCCGCCATACGTATCGCACGAGTAACCGGCCGGGCAGTCCTCATTACCATCGCAGTGCTTTGAGCAGAACTTGCCGTCAGAGAGAGTCACGCATTTGGCCCCGTCCAGCACGCAGTTGTCATCGTTGGAGCAAACCTCGCAGAGGCTCGCGGTGTTGGGAATACACTGGAACTCATTGAGTTTGAAGTAACCATCATTGCAACTCTCAACCACACATTGCGGCGTCTCCTTGGAATCATCGCAGGTAGCAGTCGCATTGGGGAATCCACCGTCGCAAGAAATCGTGCACGAACCGCAATGTGTGAACTCGCCGTAAGCACCTGCCTCATTGCGGAAGGTCTCGTCGATCTCGCCATCGCAGTCGTTGTCTACGTAGTCACAAGTCTCCTCGGCGGGGACGGCAGCCTGGCAGACCCAGCCAGCCGACCCGACACAGGTAGCCTGGCCAACACAGATTCCGAACGCGTTTTCGAATTGGCAGGGCTGTGTATCGGCAAGACCGTCGTCAATGAGCCCGTTGCAGTCGTTATCCACACCGTCGCAGGTTTCCAGAGAGGGGAAAAGTGCGTCGCAGTCGCCCCATCCCGCCTGTGAGTCGCAAGTCTGGAAGCCGAAGCAGGTGCCAATATCGTTGGATTGTGAGCAACTTCTCTTGCTGCCATCCGTGAAAGAGTTGCACTCGCAACTTCCGCTGGTGGGCAGACAAACGTCGCCCGCCTCTGGGTCGGCCTGGCAACTGGTCTCACCAGCACAATCATCGTCCTTATCGCAGGATCTGGCACACCGGGATTTGCCATCGATCTCGACGCAGTGTGAACCAAGGCAATCATCGTCGGTGGTGCAAGCCTGACAGGTCGTGTTTGGTGGCACCACACACTGGAAGGGGCTGATCTGGAAGAAGCCCGCATCACAATCTGAGACCACGCATTTGGGAACCAGATAGTCCACGTCACAGGTGCCTGAGGCGTTGGGGATTGCGTCAGCGCAAGCGTTGTTGCAAGTGCCACAGTGATTGCTGCCAAAGTACTTCTCTGCGGATTTGAAGGTCTCATCGATCAGTCCATCACAGTCATTGTCCTGATAGTCGCAAGATTCGGCCTTCGGCTCGGCGGCCTGACAGAGCCATCCTTCAGTTCCAACACAGACTGAGACACCCGTGCAGGTGCCAAACTCATTGCTGACATCGCAAGGCTCGGCAATGGGGAGATTGTCGTCCACCAGGCCGTTGCAATCATTGTCTACCCCGTCACATATCTCGTCCGCGGGTTCGAGTGCCGAACAGGCGGACCAACCGCTGTCTGCATCGCAAGTTTCAAGACCAAAGCAGGTCCCAAAACCGTTAGAATTCGAGCAGCTACGAGTCTCTCCCTGGCTCTCTGCACTACACTCACAAGAGAGAGTATCAGGAATGCATCGCTGGCCGAATCCTGCCACCGCGTCGCAGTGGTATCCGGCGCTGCATTCATCATCTTCGCAGTCTGCCAGACAGTAGTCTCCCTGGTCCAGGGGGACGCAGGCATCGAAGTAACAGTCGTCGTCACTCACGCATTGGGAACACTGAACATCGGGCGGCTCAATGCACTGAAAACTGTTTAGCTGGAAGAAGCCGTCGTCGCACGAATCGACTTTGCAGAGAGGCTGGGCGCCGGACGAATCGCAGGTCGCCGTGGCGTTGGGAAGGGCCCCAACACAGTCCTTGTTACAGCTTCCGCAGTGATTCAGGGTGTCATATTTGCCGGCGGTGACGAAGACCTCGTCAACCTGTCCGTCACAATCATTGTCCTGGTAGTCGCAGATTTCGGCAGAGGGAACCAGGGCCTGGCAGACCCAGCCACTGTTGCCCAGGCAGATCGCCTGACCGGGGCAGCTCCCGAACTCGTTGTCCTGTGAGCAGGGCTGCGAGGGTGCGAGACCATCATCTATCAGGCCATTACATTCGTTATC
>CAZFVN010000023.1:0-45925 GCA_964522395.1 uncultured Myxococcales bacterium | reverse complement strand
TAACGCCATACCTCCCTTCAAGAACGGACCGGGGTACAGCCGTGATCAGATCGCATTGCCACGTTGGACCCCGTTTCTAGCTTGACAAAGTCAGCCTCTTTTGATTATTTAGTGAGACTCTTGAGAAGCCTGGAGAGGTGACCGAGAGGCCGAAGGTGCGCGACTGGAAATCGCGTGTACGCTCACAAGGTGTACCAAGGGTTCGAATCCCTTCCTCTCCGCTGGTCGTTACTTGTTCGAAGGACGAATGGGTAGCGCTTATGATAACCGGGGACTAACCGCAACGTTGCGACTGGGAATCCGCCAGGTCCGGAAGGAAGCAACGGTACCAGATGCTTCGTGTGCGGCCCCGGTTATCACCCTTTTGAACCTCAAAACGCTTCGGGAAGAAGGCAAAATGCCCTATCTCGCCCTCGCCAGGAAGTATCGACCGCAGCGTTTCGAAGATATCGTCGGTCAAGAACACGTCAGCCATACCCTGCAAAAGGCCATTGACGCCAACCGCGTCCATCACGCCTATCTCTTCACCGGTATTCGCGGCGTCGGCAAGACCACCGCCGCCAGGGTCCTCGCCAAAGCACTCAACTGCGAAAATGGCCCCACCAACGAACCGTGCAACGAGTGCATCGCTTGCAAAGAGATCACTGCCGGCCGCTCCATGGACGTCATGGAACTCGACGCTGCGTCGAATCGAGGCATCGATGACATTAGGGAACTCAGAGAAGGTGTCCGTTACACAACTGCGCGGGATCGTTATAAAATAGTCATCATTGACGAAGTCCATATGCTTACGGAAGCGGCCTTCAATGCACTCCTCAAGACCCTTGAGGAACCGCCCTCGCACGTCCGCTTCGTTCTCGCCACGACCGACCCCCAGAAGCTGCCCGCCACAATCCTCTCAAGGTGCCAACGCTTTGATTTTAGACGCGTTACTGCATCCGCACTCGTCGCCCACCTGGAGCGACTCTGCACCAGCGAAGGTATCGCTGCAGAAGAAGCTGCCCTATCCATCGTCGTGCGACAAACCCAGGGAAGCGTGCGAGATGCATTGAGCCTACTCGACCAGCTTCTCGCTGCTTCAACGGAGAACAAGCTTACCGCCGAACGAACCATGGAGATCCTCGGTGTCGCCGACCGCAAGCGTGTCCTCGCCACCATCAAGGCACTGCTGGAGCAAGATGCAAAAACCGCGCTAACAACATTGAGGGAAGTCTTCGTCACCGGCTACGACGTAACCCTCTTTATTAATGAAGTGCTCGCCGCCCTGCGCGATGCAATGGTGCTCCGGATAGCGGGACGCAACAAGGAACTGGTTGACCTCGCTCAGTTGGAAATCGAGGAGCTTGAAGCGATTATCGGGGATCGCAATCCCTACGACCTGCACCACTATCTCCGGGTGATGCTCGATGCCGTGGAGCAGATTCGCAAGAGCGAGTTCCCCATGTTCGCGGCTGAGGAAGCTCTGATTCGCGTTGCTAGCGCCGGCCAGTCAGCCAAGATCCCTAAGCTGATTCAGCGGCTATCTGAATTGGAGCAGCGTCTCTCCTCCCGACCGGGCGATGCCAAAGAGCTCTTCAAGGAGCCGGAGGCACCACCAGAAAACCCTCCTAAATCGGGGGCGGAGCTGGCGCCAGCCGCTCCCGAGGACACCGCTCCGGCTCCACCAGAGCAAGTTCCAGCAGAGAATCCCCCCGACGATGCTCCAGTCCTTTCACAGGCAACTGACATTCCCATCGATGCAGTGCCACCGCATTCGGACACGTTCGAATTGAAACCTGGCAGTGCTCCCTCGGAAGATATTGAAGGGGCCGGCAGGCTTGATCTTCCGCCTGCACCATCCGGCCCCGCACTCCCAGGAATATCCAAGGGTGGGAAGAAGGCATCGCGGCGTAAGATTGACCACGATCTCCTCGCCGAAATGCCCGAGGCACCGCCGAAGGAAGCGGACCCGCAACCGGCCGAGGAAACGGATCAACCTCTGCCCGAGTCCGAGGTGGTGGAAGCACCGCCAGTTGATCGCGCCCCGCCCTACCCTGATCTTGTCGCCGCAAATCCGCGCGAGCTATGGTCAGCATTCCTTGACTACATCGCCCTGAAGAACCCCGGAGTGCTGGCCGACTTCGACACTCGCGTGCTCGAGGCATGCATTGTCTCCAAGGTAACCGACAAGAAGGTCACCATTACCTTCCCGGCCGGTGCCATGGCTACGATTGCGCCTCTGCAATTGAAGGAAAGCCTGCCCGATTTTCTCGTTTGCGCAGTGGACATCGAGCTCAAGCCCAGCGAAGAGATCATGCTCGATAACTCCCTCGAAGCGGACCGCCAGCGACGTCGCGACGCGCGCAAGAAGGATATCGATGCCGAACTTCGGCAGCATCCTCACGTCGCGGCTGCCCTGAGTCTCTTTGGCGGTCAGGTACATTCCACCGACATCGACCCCGACGCTCTCGAAGACGAGGACTAGAACCATGGCCGAGACTCTCCCGCGCACCATACAACGCCTTGTGAAGGTCCTCGCCAAGTTGCCCGGCGTCGGGAGCCGCACAGCGATGAGATATGCACTTCATTTGGTGCGTGCTGGGGAAGTTTCTCTGCTGGAGGTGGCTACCGCGGTCACAGACGTCGCCGAGAGCGTCGAATTCTGCGACCGCTGCTTCGCGCTGACCGAGAATACAAATGTCTGCCAGATCTGCAACGATCCGCTTCGTGCCGATGGCCGCATTTGCATAGTGGAGGGGTTTGGCGATGTGATTGCGCTTGAGAGTACCGGTCTCTTTGGCGGCCGATATTTTGTGCTCCACAAGCTCCTCTCACCACTCAAGGGAATCGGTCCAGAAGAGCTCCGGATCGACCGTTTGATGTCCCGCATCAAGGCTGAGAAGATCACGGAAGTTGTGCTCGCCACGCCCCTCACAACCGACGGCGAAACCACCGCCACTTACCTCTCCAGGATCCTCACTCAAGCAGGAGCGCGGGTTACTCGGCTGGCATCGGGTGTTCCCGTGGGTGGTAGCATTGAATACCTCGACCACATGACGCTTACCCGCGCCTTTCAGGACCGCAAAGAATTTTGAAACAATCAGCCGCCCCCGTTGGTTTGTACAGAGATGGAGGGGGAGATGTACGGTCAGGTGCGGTTGACGGTGCCAACACCCCACCATATACTGGTCTGTAGAGCAGATTCGGAGGGTTCTCGCCATGCAAGGTAGCTGGCGACAGAAGAGAGAGCCTGTCAAAGACTCTCGCCGCCGCTGGCTGATTGCCGGGTTGGTTGCGTTGGCGCTGCAGATTCCTCTCGGCGCCCTCATCTACTATGTCATAGAGCACTCCGTTTCAGACGTCGATTTCAAGCCGGTGGGTGTGGAACCGGTTGCCGTATTGGAACCTGAACCCCCCACCCCGGAAGCAAAGAACCCGGCGAATCTCAATCTACCCATTCTCGACCTCTGGGCGCTAGAAGAGGAGGTTGAAGAGGAACTCCCCGACATCGTTCCCGACGGCACCGAAACACCGGTCGGCCAGGTGGTTACTGTGGCCCCGCCAGAAGAGGAAATCATGCCCGAGGAGGCTCGATACGCGTCCCGTTACGCGGTGAAAGTCGACGAGGAAGTGAAGGCTGCCCAGCCATCGAAAGACCAGAAGGTGCCGAAGAAGATCAAGCCGGAAGTTCAACCTGAGCTGCGACCGCAGGCCCGCAAAGGCACGAAGGCCAAAGACTTCATGCGACGCACCGACCAGGCCGGAACGGAGGCTTCCGAGATGGGTAGTGAGTACTCTCCCGAGGGCACTGAGCCCGCCGCGGGAGAACCCCATAATGGTGATGACGGCTATGCCTTGATGGCCCCAGAATTGGCTGGTCATGACCCCGTTTCCAAATATCAGCCATCGGCCGCGCCTTTTGCTTCCGACGATTTCGTTCCCGACGTTGAGAAGACGGGCGAGACCAATCTGCTCAACACCGTCCCCTATCGTTACGCTGGTTTTTTCGAGCGGATCAAGCGGGGTGTGCGTCGTCATTGGGATCCCAATCGGGTCTACCGGCTGCGTGACCCGAGCGGCGAGTTGTACGGACACAAGGATCGTTACACCGTACTCAGCGTCGTGCTGGACGATCGCGGCTACATTCTCGATACCACAATCACATCTCCATCTGGACTCAAGTTCCTCGACAACGAGGCGCTGCGCGCTTTTGGCGCAGCCGGCCCCTTCCTGAATCCGCCCAATGGATTGGCCAGTGATGACGGCAAGATCCGCTTTGACTTCGGCTTCGCTTTCCTCATTGCTTCTTCCCGGCAGCAGTTCTTCTGGAGGTGGCAGTGATTCTTCGTCTTGCCGGGCTCCTCGGCTTAGCGCTAGTGGTTGTCTTTGCCACGCCCCCTGGAGTGGCTGCTGCTGCGCCGAAGACCCTTTCCACGGATCACTTCCTCTTTGAGTTCCCAGAACAACAAAGGAAGGTTGCGACCCGCCTGGTCGACGCGGCAGAAGAGATACGCAAGCAACATTGCCGCCTGATCCGTCCCTGCTTTGAGGGCACCATCAAAGTTCAGATAGCTAATTCCCAGGGACAATTCCTCGACCTCCAGCCGCATCAGGCTCACATCGACTGGGCGGCAGGCGTAGCCTACGCTGACCTCCAGTTGATTATCCTGCGAGTAGACAAGGATATTCTACTGACCATCGAGGAGACCTTTGAACATGAAGTCTCCCACATTTTGCTCCTGCAGGCGGTCAAAGCGCGTCCCCCACGCTGGTTCATCGAGGGCATGGCCATAGTGCAGGCCAGGCAGAACCTGATTGATCGTTTCGAGAAGGTGGCGGCAGCCACCATCAATGACCAGTCGCTCTCCCTCGACCGAATTGCCGTTCGGTTCCCCAATTCTCCAGAAGGGCGCGCTTTAGCCTATGCCCAAAGTGGGCTCTTCGTAAGCTATCTGGTCAATGAATTTGGTGAGAAGTCGATGGCCAGGTTCGTCTCCACCCTCGCCGGCAGCAGCGACTTCAAGCAAGCCTTCAAGGACGTTTTCGGCCGCTCCCTGGCTGTGACTGAAGAGGAATGGAAGGGGGCGCTCGGCAGCTACGGTTGGCTCAAGGCACTGACGGACTCCTGGCTACTTTGGGGAGTTGCTGCAATGTTGATGGTAGCTGCGATTGGCACCCAACTACGTCGCCGTCGCAAACAACGTGACAGACTCCCGGATGAGGAGGGTGCGGATTGGGAATACCGCTCTCGCAATCCTTGACTAATACCCGGGCCTGAGAA
The DNA here is from genome assembly GCA_964522395.1 of uncultured Myxococcales bacterium. GTDB lineage: Bacteria > Myxococcota_A > UBA9042 > CAIXZC01 > CAIXZC01 > CALGBT01. The sequence continues at coordinate 40,665 of CAZFVN010000023.1, read as the reverse complement.
CTTCCAACGCTTTGGCATTTCCAGATAACCGCGCTGCCTCGCGCATCCGATCCACGCCCTTTCGCCACTTGGATGACGTAAATCCTTCTTGCAACTCAAGAAATGCGTGACGAGCATCGGCAAACTGTCCCGCCTGCAAGAGATAGCGTAGTTCGCTGACCCGTACTCGCACATATCTAGGGCAAACTTCCTTCCCCGACTGACAAGCCTCTATGCCGCCACCGAGGTTTCCCGTCAATACAAGGCATACCCCCAGATTGTTCCAGGCCCGGCAGTTCGGTTCATAGAGCCGGACTGCGGCTGCGAGCATATGGCATTCGGTGGGGGATTCGCCGTCGTCCGCTCCCACTTGCAGCAGGAACGTACCTGTCAGCCGGAAGAACTCGGAGATCACCCCCCGAGAAACGTCATCAGCAAAATGTGCGCTTAGCTGCCGGTCCGCTCCCCGCATTTGTTGGACGAATGCTGCGGTGCGGAATCGCTGCTCCTCCGCTGTCAGATCCCAGCGCACGTCGAATACCGGGTAGTTGGGTAGTAGTAGGGGTCGCAAAGCCCGGTCCAGGCCGCCATCCCCGAGTTCCCAACGTAGCGGAGGAGCAAGCGAGGCCAGTCGTGGCAGAAGCTTCACCCAGGTGGCCAACACCTCCTCCTCATCGCTTCCCGCGCATTGCTGCGCAGCCTCGCTCCAAAGGGCGACGATTGAGTTGGCAGGATGGAGCCGCCCTACCCCCGTGCGAAACGACTCGTCGCAGATGAAGTGCTTGATCACGTGCACTACATCCGGCCGACGTCGTTCCACCTCAACATAGTACATCGAAAGGGCGCTCAAGTCGTCCTGCGAGGAGACGAGGAGTCCATCGGGACCAAGCCCGGAAAAGGCCCCCCGCACCATGCCATATCCGTGTGAGCCCGCCCTGGAGCGTCGCTCTGCCGGGCTCAAGCTGCGAACCGGGCTGACAACCAGCAGAAAGAAGGACAAAGTGAACGCGACGGGAGCGATGACAACCCGATGGCTGCCTTTGATCTTCATGGTCCAGTCGACCACGTAGGCTGCACCAGCCCCGGCAAATAGTGCGAGTACAAGAAGCGACAGCAGCGAGGTCTGCTTCTCGAGGAGACCCATTGGGTTGACGAAGAGTACGAAGAGGGCATCCATTGCCAACCATGCGCCCAGGGCGACGGCAGCTATGGGCCGGCGAGTTGCAACTGCCCACACCCCAACCAGTACGAGCGGAAGCCACGACCCGATCATATCCAGAATCTGAGTGCTATAGACTTCCAGATAGACCCATGCAGCTCCACCGGTATCAAGCATGGTGCCCGCAAATGAGGATCGGATGGACTGGCCGGTAAGATGACCGACGAATCCCGATAGCGTTCCGACATCGGCCCATGCTCTCACCGGCTCGGCGCCGGACCGGATTGGTAGATAAACCACGACCAGTGCACCCGCCACGACAAAGAAGACTCCGGGGAAGAAGAGCCGCTTCAGCATCTCCTTGAGCGGCGCGTTTGCCTTTGCCAGTTTGCTCGCGGCTATTCCTATTGCGCCAACAAGGGCAACGCCGACGACGGTGATGTGTAGCCCCAGACCGAGGCCCCCGAAGAGGCAGAAGAGGTGCCAGAATCCGCGCTCCTCATCCCCTTGCGCGCGCAGCGCGAGATAAATAAGGAGGGCGGCCAGTGCGAGGGATGGCAGGTAGACCTCGACGTTAACAGTGTGAAACCAGGCCACGTCGGCGAGGAGAAGCGATGTTCCAGCCACGATACCGGCGATGTTGGTACCCGCTCCACTCTCTGCCCGCCGTACCAGCAGGGAGACGGTGAGTCCTACGAAGAGCACCACGGCGGCAGCCGCCAGAACACTGACCCAGGCCATGCGCAAGCTGGCGGCGCCAAGTGGCAGAGCCCTCATGACGCCGGCGACGACGTGTTGCAAGGCGAAGCCCGTGGGATGGGCAATACCACCGGTCCACAATGCCGAAGTCAGTTCACCGGCATCCTTCAAAAAGGGTGTGCCATTAGCGAGCCAGAGAAGAGGGGCGAGAGTGAGGCCAAGTAGTGCTACGTGGAGGGAACGTCTGCGCATAGACTATTTGCTGGGGATGTAGATCTCCGCCCCTTCGGCGAATTGCACAGCTCCGGATTCCGTATCCGCGATGTTGAATCCACCAACCACGAGAACCGCACCCTTGAGCAGCCCATGCTCGATTCTGGTCGCGGTATGGCCGAAGCGAGCCTCACGCATGGACGTCTTGGCGATGTAGGTGAGAGCGTGGGTGGCCGGTTCCTCAAAGAAGAGGACGGCCTTGGTGGGAAGGCTATCGGCCCCGAGTCCACCCGCGAGCATAATGCGGCCACCCTCGAGGACGGAGACGGAATGAAAGAGACGATATACTGCTTCTGCATTTTCCAGGGCAGTCAGGTCAAGGGCGCCTGGAGTCATGCTGTAGTTGCTCTCGTTGAGATTCACGTTGATCTGCGCAGGCTGCATTTCGGGAGCTGGGAAGTCTACGAGAAGAAGTCCATTGTCGCTCATGTTCATGGTGTTGACGCCATTCACGCCGCCAAAGGAGTAAAGTTTGGCGGGCTCCTCAGTACCACTTTCTACCCGCGCCATTTCCGAAAGGTGCGCTTTGGACAGACTGGTAATGTCTGAAAACGACAGCAGCGTATTGAAGGGGTCTGCGCTAGACGAAAACACTTCACCGGGCGGTTCGCCCTCGTTGACACCACCGAAGGTCATGTACTCATCGCACGGGCCATTCAATTCGCCGCCCACAAGGCACGCATCAGCATGGGTGAAGCGGGGCGGGAACGTATCGGCATTCTGGCTAATAGCACAAGACATGTCGGGGTCATCGGCGAGAATATCTGCCGCGTTGCAGAGGATGTGCTGGTTGAAGGGGGCCGCCTTGGCAGCATCCGAAAAGGTCAAACCACCCGAAACAAGCACGCGGTCATCGTCGCCATGCAGGACATAGCCGCTGCGATGGAAGATGAGCCGGGTGGGTAGCATTCCCTGGATCACGCTACCGGAAGTGAGGTTGGCGGCGATGATACTCCGGGAGAAGTTCACGCAGTCACCATCCGGGCAACTGAAATCGTGCGGAATCTGCCAGCGCATGGTGAGGTCGTCACTGAGTTCATAGCCAAGTTTCACTTCGCTGATCCCGCCCGTTACAACCAACCTGTCTCCGCCCAACAACACGGAGCGGTGTAGCCCGACATTCTGGCCACCATAGTTGTCTTGAATTGTCGGTTTCTCGAAGAGTCCCGTATAGGGATTGAAGGCTTCGAAGAATGGTGCCCCGGCGAAGAAGGTGTCGTCCTTCGTCCGTTGGCGATTGAAACCACCAGCGAAAAGAACCCGGCCATCCCCTGCAACTTGCGCGGTGTGGAACGCGCGAGCTCGAGAGGGGCTAAATGGGAAGAGCCCTTCAACCGTGCAGAAGCCGAGGTCCTGGTTGCAGGAAGCCGCCTTGTGGACCTCTAGACACTCATCGTTGGTAGTACAAGTCTGCTGACTAGCCTCAGCCCGCAGTTTTGCGGACGGAACGGGCAACTTGTTGAACTTACCAACCTCATAGAGGGGGACGAAGACCGGGGCCGTGACAGTGCAAACGCTCGTCACGTTATTAGCACAGACAGGAATCTCGTTGCCTGCGGTATCGACATCATTAGTACAGTCGCACGTGGCATCGGGGTGGACGTCCTTGCAGTCGTTGTCTTCGCTGCAAGTCTCCTCCGCAGCGCTCTTCTGCAGCAGGGATTTCTTCTCAATGGAAATGCCGCCCCGAATACCTACCGCAAGCTGGTCTGAACAGGCACCGTCAGAGAACCCCTCGTAGTAGACAAAACGGTCGGAGCCAGCCTTAAGGTCCTGAATGCGCACGTCTGTCCCCGAAGCGGGGAAGCAGCCATGAGTCTTCAGGGAATCGAAAAGCGGGTTTTCATCCTCAGAGTACGGCGTGCTCGAGTAAATACGGATCCGGAAAGACTCGATCTTCTTCAATCCCTTCAAGTCAATAGCACCGTCGATGCTTCCAATTGAGAGACTCAGCGTCACTCCCTCTTCACCATCGACTTGTCCGGCCGACATCCCCGCCGGTTCATTCTCACCCTCTGCACAGGATGCCATCAGCAAGGCAACAAGTGCGAAGAGGCATGCTACATATCGCGTTCTCATATTGAATCTCCTTCTGCCCGCTTTTATTCGTAGAAGATGAAGTCTTTTTCGGCCGCGCCCGGATTGATGGTGAACTTCACCGTCCCGACGTCTGACGAATCGCCAGCGCTCCCAACCGCAACAGCCGTAACCGTGGCAGTTGTAACCACTGCCGCGCCAACCACCGTCCAGAACCACCATGTGGCGTAGAAGGCCTTCTCTTCCTCCTCATCATCCTTCTTCTTGTCCCCTGGTTTGACCGGATTTATTGGCTTGATCGGAGTGACGACTTTCTTCGGAATGGGTTTCAAAGTCGCCGCCCACTTCACCTTGCCGGGCCCCTTGACAACCAATTCTTCTTCCACCATGAGGAAGTCCTTCTTACGCACAGAAACGGTATGCTTGCCCTCTTTCAGCTTCAGCTCCAAAGGCGTAACGCCGACTCGCTTCTGCCCGATAAAGACCTCTGCCTTTTCGACATTGGCATCGATCTTCACCTTGACCAGGGTTGCCTTCTTCTTTGGTAGAGCACCAAAGACCGCGATAATGGCGGCCCCGGCACCTTCGGCCATGGCCCCAGCATCTACGGTCACATCGTGTTCCTTGATGATCTTCTTCTTCTTGACGTTCACGTATCTCAAGGTGGCCTTGGTGCCGTCATGGGCGGTGTAGAGTGCATAGGTTGCACCCTTCGCCTTGCCAGCGGCAATCTTGCCGATGCAATCCCCATCCATATCGAGACATTCGAAGTTCACCATCTCGTCAAGGAAGTCGACCGTGGGAGTATCGAGCAACTTGTATTTGCCGTACTTGCCCAGGGCCTTTTTTTGCTCCTCCAGGAGAGCTTCCTTCTGCGCATCGTCCATTACATCGGAGTCGGCATACAGAACGACGAGAGATTTCTTGCCGCTCTGCGCTCTTGCTTCTTGCATGGGAACAAGCAGCACCAGGGCAACAGTCGCCAGAATCAAGCCAAATACGGTACGTTTCATCAACGCCCCCTCACGGTGTGGTTCGGTAGGTCATGCGGCGAGCCTCCCCGACGGTCGGACCCAGCGCGTGCGTTAAATGCGCCCTGATTCTATTGCTATTCGCGGGGTGTGTCAACACCACATCGGGTCCGTTTGTGCCATGCCGAAACGGCAGACTTGTCCCCCCGCATATTTTTTGAATACAATAGGGCAACTCCGGTCTAAGGGGGCTCGAGTTTGAAGAGGGAGTTGATTGATTTTTCTGATATTATGGAGGCCGCACAATGAGAATCTTAATGAGCTTTGCAGTGACCGCAGTTCTAGCATTCAGCATGGCAACCACAGCCCTGGCAGACGACACCCAGCGATTCCAACCGGCACGAGACGCGATCGAAGCATCTGGCTTGAAGGTACTCCGGGCGGATCCTGGCAAAGACTTTAGAGGCAAGCCAGCCCTGGTCCTCAAGACTGACAAAGGAATGGAAGAAGTCGTCGATCATTTCAAAACCCTTTACCGCAAGCGTGAGAAGATTGGAACCTCTGAAGTAGTTGGAATGGCGCATATCGTCCACAGCGACACCTGGAACATCACCTTGAAAGAGGGCAAGCGCTCCTTCACCTTTAAGGTAGCAAAAGAGGAAGACGGTTCCCGCATGACCATTCGTGAGCCCATGAGCGCCGCGACTCGCAAGCGTGCCAAATAGTACCGCCCACCCCAGTTCCGTCGCATTTCCCTTCCAGATACCTATATGAAGAACACTCAGCGCCACTTCCGGCGGACTATCTTCTTCCAGAGCCAGCGAACGTGAGGCTTATCCTTCAGGCCGAGTGCGACACTCTTACCGGTCAGTCGGCGAAGCGTCTTTTGCGCATTGAGTGAGACCCAATCCACGTCCAGGAGAGCACTTAGCAGTTGGTTGGCCTCTTTCCGGCCAAGCCGATGCTTCACCGCATAACCTCGTTGACCCAGGGTCTTGCGGAAGTTGTCACTGACGTCGCGGTGGCGGCGAACGAATCTCCGCCACTGCCTGGCCAGGTCTTTGGGCGGAGCATCCAGGACCTCGTCTGGGAAGACTTCCATTGCGGCGATGGAGCGCAGAGCGAAAAGGGCCGCTTTGCGAACAGCGTCCCGCTCATGTTCGAGGAAGGGGACCAGCTTGCTGCCAATGGCGAGGTCTCCCACCCATCCCAGCAACCGGACCGTTCCGGCCAGTAGATCCACTTCACGGGTCCAGAAGTTCTCGGGCCCGGAGAGCACCCGGTCTTGTTTCAGCAGCGGAACCAACTTGCGTGCGTAGCGAGAAGAAGTCTTGCGCAACAAGCGCAGCCCGATAGCAGTCGCCTCACCCTCGGTCGCACGCTCCAGGAATGCCACGAGCGTTGCCACCCGAGGCGAAGCGTCTACTTCTTCGAGGAGGGCCAGGGCAGCTCGCTCAACCGCAGGTGGCGAGGTGCCATCCAGCAGCTTGAAGGCCAACCTCTCGCCTCCCGGAGAGCGCATCCAGCCGAGGCGAGTCAGCGCCTCTACTCGCCTCTCGACTGGCTCACTGCCGCTGGCAATTGCAAGGAGTTGCTGAGAGCGCTTCCGAAATCCCGCATGCTTAAAGGGAACCCGTTCTCGACCGCCAAAAATATCCCGACAACCTTCGGCCAGATCTTCTTCCGCGCAAAGCACACGAATATGGAAGTGGTCGTCGTGGGGGAGAGTTCCCCGAGGCTGCCGGACGACCTCTCGCCATCCTTTGACCTTTCCTGGGGAGATACCTTCCTGGAGCGCCAGCTCGAACATTGGGTCGATGAGATGATCGGCCGCAAAGACGTATTGTACTTTTGCCCCCTCCCAGGTGAGGACATGGTGGAGTAGAGCCCAGTTCCTCGCCACATCAAAGCGGACTTTGATTCCCCCGCAAATGGCAGTTCCGTCTGGGGCTTCGAGGGCCACCATGTCCGGCAAGACCACCTGCTCGCCATCGTCGCCCAGGAGGAAGAAGGAGATATCAACATCTCTGCCTGCCCGATGGGAGATACTCCATGGGATCCTCCCGCCCCCCTGTCGGCTGATGTTGCCGACGGTCATGATCGCCCCGGGGAACTTCCGAGCAACCGCACCTGCGGTCGCCTCCACCATGGCTATCAGCTCCTCTGTGCCGAAGTTGGTTCGACGGGAACTCTGCTCGTAGAGGACAGCATGATGGTCTCCGTGCAATGGCAACTCGACGCCGCCAAAGAGTCTGCCCGATGAGACGGCACCAATTGACACGCTGCCGTGCTCCGAAAGGCCAAGGTCATGCCAGATGGCGTTGCTCACCGGCATCGGATTGCCCCATTCGACATCGGTTGGAAGCCGGCGAGGGGTTGGGGCCAGTGTGTTTCTGCTACCTTCCCGACGGGGAGTCGGTGGGCCTCTTTGAAAGCAGACCTCACTAAGCCCGTTCATCTGGTCTCGACCGGGGACCAATCCGTCGGGGCGAGAGGCATCCAGCGCGCCAGCAGCATCGCTACAAAGATCATCTGCCGATCGAATCAGATCGCTTTCTCTACTTTCTTTGCTACTGGCACAGGCGAAGAGCAGAGCAAGAGCTGTGAAAACTCCCACGGGCGCAAGTCTAGCAGCGGTGGGAGCGGGGTAATTTTGATTGAAGCAGAATCTCATGCCTACATGGTACCTCGCAAACGAACCTTGGAAAAAAAACTCTGTTCCCTGTGGGATATTTCCATTGACGGACATTCGGAGTCTCCTTATCCTGATAATTAGAGGCAGGGGTACACAGGTGTGTGCCGTACTCTAGGAGGGCGCAAGATGAGAAGCTCAGGCCGCGTGCAATATGATGAACTGGCCAGGTATTTCGAATCTGTCTCACGAACGAACATGATGTCTCCAGAGGAGGAACTGGAGGTCGCTCGGCAATACCGTGATACAGGGGTGCAGCGTCACGCTGATCGGTTGGCCTCGGCCAATCTTCGCTTCGTTATCAAGATAGCACTGGAATACAAGAACTACGGATTTCCGGTTTTGGACCTGATTCAGGAGGGAAACCTCGGTCTCGTCCGAGCAGTGAAGAGCTTTGACCCCGAGAAGGGATTTCGACTCATTTCGTATGGTGTGTGGTGGATTCGCGCCTACATTCAAGAATTCATCCTGCGCAACTGGTCGCTGGTGAAGATAGGGACGACGCAATTACAGCGGCGCCTCTTCAACCACTTACAGAGTTCCCAGAAGCGACTCGCCAGAATCGTCGCCACCAACAGCGAGGAGGAGCGACGCGAGTCGCTGGCGAAAGCTGTGGGCGGAACGGTCAGGGATGTTGAGGAGATGGAGCGGCGCCTTTACGGTCGCGATCTCTCCATCGATGTCTCAGCCTCTGAGGGTGCCAACAACTTCAGCTTGCATGAGAGGCTCTCAACAGACGAGAACAATGCCGAGGACTTGCTCGAGTATCGGGAGGGCAGAGAGGTGCAGAATACGGCGCTCAAGAAGGCTCTCTCTACATTGCAAGAGAGGGAGCGCCATATTGTTGCCTCTCGACACCTGACCGAGGATACCATGACCCTGAGGGAGCTTGGTGAGGAGTTGGAAATATCGAAAGAGAGAGTCCGGCAGTTGGAAACTCGGGCTCTAAACACGCTGCGAGAGTGTCTGCGAGGCAATGATGACGTAGCAGCGAGCCTGACAGTCTGACCCCCACCATATGATTTGAGCATGTCTACTGGTTAGAGTTGGACTTCGGCGTCTGATGGCGCGTTTCCAGCCCTGCCCGATGCGTCGATCGCGATGGACGCTGGCTGCTCTCCACTATCTGTCGATTCGGCAGAACTTGACGAAGTGACAACATCCGGAAGGTCCAGTTTTGCCGTGGGGAAAGCACGCTTTCTTGGACCTGCGTCCTCCCCTCTGGCATCGGGCTCGGGCTTCGTGAAGTCGATGACCTGAATGATATCTGCAGAGAAGGCCGCCGGAACCGCGTCGGGTTCGACCGCGTCGCGTTGAGCCGCCTCTTCCCGTTCTCTTTCCTCTCGTTTCTTACGCCTTCTTTCGGCGCGCCGTTTTGCCCTCGCTTCCCGGCGCAATCTCGCCTTTTCCTTCTCTCTGGCCGAGGGCTCTCGGGCGACTACGACATCTTGGCGAGTCGACCGCGCGTCATTTGACGGGCCAGTTGCAGCGTCCCCGTCGGGCCCAGCATCTCTACTGTCGAAATCAAGGGCATGGATACCAGTATCAACTGGCCCGACATCTATGGCGAGCGGTCTGCGGGGTAGAGCATCCTTGCCCTCCTTGGGAGTCAAGAGGGTGGTAGGCGAGAGGACGGGGTCCCTCGGTTTGTCTCCCCCCATTCCGTTGCCGAAGAAATGGAATGCCAGGGCAACCAGTACGATCAAGGCAAGTGCCCCGCCAATGGCCCGCCATGGAATATGAATTGGCTCCACATCGGTAGCGAGCTGCTGTGGAGGTAGTCCATTACCTCCGATGATCACATCATGCGCACGATGGGCAGCACACACCGCGCTCCCGTCCTGGGGCCGAACACCAGATTGCCGGAGCAAGCGCTCAGCGGTGCGCGAGGCATCGCCCACCGGAGATGTCGTTTCAATGTGCACAGGACCGAGTCGGGAAGCCGCTCTGCCGCCGATAATCACGAGCAGGTAGTCGTCGGGTTCCATCAAGCTGCCACTCTGGCGAATGCGAAAGACGTCAGGTGGCAGTCCCAGGCCGACGCTGGGGCGACTCGATTCCTCACCGCCACCAGGTAATGGGTCTGCGGTAATACCCTCGCTGACCAGATGCCTGGCCTCGCTCTCAGGCTCGTTGAGTCGACGGCAAGTACCGCCCGCCCGCAAGTAAATAGTGTTGGAACCGGCAGTGGCGTAGTGCAACCCCTGCTCATCCCTCAAGACAACTGCTACCGAAACCAGAATATCAGCCACCAGCGGATTGAACCGCTTAGCGTCGGCTATGGTGCGATTGGCGCTCTCAAGTGCCTGGTCGATGATCCGGGGGGCACTGGTTGCGTTGGATGCTGCGACCCCCGTAACGATGGCCCCCGCGGCCATGGGTACGAGTTGGGCTCCGCTACTTGTCGGCTCACCCGCCTCCACAACCAGGAAGAGATCTCGTCCGGGGAACTGGACGTAGAGTGCGTCGGCAGCGCGCGGCTGGTCCGTCGTGCGAGCGATGTCAGTCCAGAACGACACGATCCTCCCCTCTCCATTCAAAAGTGCCTTAGTTGATGATAGGGTACGATCGATTCGGCGCAAATAAGTGCCGTGATTTGGAGGACAATAATGGCCCCCACGCCCCTCTCACGACACATCTCGTCGACCCCCCAACAAATCGCCGGTGATGGCTGCTATCTTCGGGAGTTGCTCCATCCAGCCCGCGACGGTTCGCCGGTTCGCTACAGCCTGGCATATGCATACTTAGAGCCTGGTGACCGAACACTGAGCCACTCACTGGAGCAGTCTGAGGTCTATTATGGACTGTCAGGAGAAGGAACTCTCATTGTAGACGGGTCGCCCTACCCTCTCAAATCGGGCTCTTGCATCTGCGTCCCGCCAGGTTTCAGCCAGCTCCTCATCAATGAGAGCGAAGCCCGTCTGGAGTTTCTCTGTATCGTCGACCCACCGTGGTCCGCTGAGGGCGAAAGGGTGCTCTCTGGCGAAAACGATAGAAATGTTGAAAACAGACTTTGACGAAAGGGTGAGGGAGACCTAATATTCTCGCACTGGGGATCTGCACCCCAATCAACGACGGAGCCTCCATTGGAATTGCTTCCCATCACCGACTCAATCTACCTGGTGCCCGGCCAGAATAACGGCCGCTTTCCTTTTTCCCAGTCCGTTTACGTCGACGCCGAACGGCGCATTCTCTTTGATGCAGGAATCGGCGCCAAGCTGCTCAAGAAGTTCTTGAAGAAGTATCCCGTGGACATTGTGATTGTCTCCCACACCCATCCAGATCACATTGCCGGGTGTGGCCGCCTCGATTCCATCGCCCCCATTTTTGTGCCGGCCGAATCGGAAGAGAGCTTTGGGGACCTCGACAAGTTGGCAGCCAGATTCGTCGAAGGGGAGACCGAAACTGATCTGTGGAAGAAGCTGGTACTGGGCGTCATGCGGTTCAAACCAGCCAGGGCCTCTCGCACGTATGACGGGCGCTCAGCCTTCGATCTCGGCAGCGTGAAGCTGCTGGCAATTCACACGCCCGGGCACGTGGAAGACCATTACTGCTTTTATGAAGAGCACTCCGGGGTGATGCTCCTCTTCGACATCGACCTCAGTCCATACGGACCGTGGTACGGTCACCGGGAGTCTGACCTTGACAAGCTGGAGGCATCAGTCGCGTTGATTCGTTCCTACGAACCCCAGGTTGCAGTATCGAGCCATATGGGCCTCTTGCGAAAGAACGTTGACCAGGCGCTTGAGCGCTTCATTGGCAAGGTGAAGGAGCGAGACAACCAGATCCTGGAAATGGTTTCCGAAGGTCCCACGACCCTTGAAGGCGTTGCCGCTCGATTTCCCTTCACACCTAATCACCATCCTCAACTCGCCCCGGTCATTCTCTACTGGGAAAAAGAGATGGTGCGTAAGCATCTTGACCGACTGATGGAAGCTAGAGAACTGGGCAGGGACGGCGATATCTGGCGAAAGAGGTAGGGCCGACTATTCCACTGCGTAGGGCGTCATCCACTGCTCATATTCACGACATTCGCCACGCACCATTTGGAAGAAGCGCTTCTGGACAGCTTTGGTAGCTGGTCCCGGCTGGCCGTCACCGACCTTCCGGTCATCAATCTCTACCACCGGCGTAACCTCTGCCGCGGTCCCGGTCATGAAGACCTCATCCGCTAGCCACATCTCGTCCCGGGTGAAAGTCTGAGGTTTGAGTTCATATCCCAAATCCCGGGCCAACCTGATAACCGTATCTCTGGTCAGGCCGCCAAGAATCGCAGAGGAATATGGCGGCGTCTTGATGCAACCATCTTTGACAATGAAGAGATTCTCGCCGCTACCCTCTGAGACGTAGCCTTGTGTGTCGAGCATGATGGCTTCGTCGTAGCCTGCCGCTTTCACTTCCCTCTTCGAGAGAATTGAGTTCACGTAGTGGCCAATAATCTTGCCCTTGACCATGGAGGAGTTGACGAAGTGTCGGTTGAAGGATGAGACTTTCGTTCGGATTCCGTTCTCCAGTGCCCCGTCTCCGAGGTAAGTGCCCCATTTCCAAGCGACAATTGAGACTCGCACGGGGTTATCAGGAGCGTAGAGTCCCATGGCGCCATCACCGACGTAGGCGAGGGGGCGCACATAAGCTTCGGGAAGCCGATTCAGGATCAGCGCTTCCTTGCTTGCGCGAATCAGAGTTTCCTTGTCAAAGGGGCAATCGAGCATGACAATCTTCAGGGAATCCAGGAGGCGCTGGATATGCTCCTCCAGTCTGAAGATCACCGATGTTCCATCGGGCCGCTGATAACTCCTGATGCCCTCAAAGGCCCCGACCCCGTAATGCAGCGTGTGAGTGAGGATATGCACGTTGGCATCATCCCAATTCACAAACTCCCCATCCATCCAAATCTTCTCCACCTTTTCGACCATGGCCCTCTCCTTGGGTTGCCCGACGCCACACATCGTCGCTCGGGCATCCTATCCTTCCGGACCATTGCTTTCAAGGGGAAACCACGCATTCAGTCTGACGTTTGGATGCTAGTGAGGGGGCGGAGGCGGGGGAGCACCGGGGCCTCCACCGGGACCACCGGTGGGATGGCCTGGACCGCCCTGATGGTCGCGCACTTTGTCGAAGAACTTCTGACGTTTGTCCCCGGGCAGCCGCATGACGCTCCGGAAGGTCTTGAGAGCCTTCTCACGTTTATTGGGAGGCAGTTGGTTGAATCGGCGATACTGACCCATGATTTCACGCCGCTCACCCACCGGCATCTTCTTGAAGCGCTTGTAGTTGTCGAGAATGGAATCCTGGCGCTCCCGGGGGAGTTGCTTGAACCGGGAGTAGCGTTCAAGGAGCTCGGTTCGGCGGCTTTCCGGCAACTCCTTGAATCGCTCCCAGCGCTCCGATACGACGGCACGCTGCTTCGGCGAGAGCCGCTCAATCGCGGATGGCGAATCCTGGCTCTATGCGGCCATGGGCAGTGCAACCACCAGCAGCAGCAGGAAGGCGCGCCAGCCCTTGTCGATCTGCTCCCTCATCCCTGCACCTCCCTGAGAATCTCCTCCAGCCTTTCGGGATCCTCTTCAAGCATTGCCGCCAAATGGTCATATTCCTTGAAGCAATCGAGGTTCTCGTAAAGCGGCATCTGCTCCAGGAAGTCCATCATCGCCGCAGCCTCAGCCCGCGGTGGCAGCCCTGACGCCAGTCCCGGCGGATTCTGGCCAGATGGAGTAACCGGCTTGACGTTGGCGGAATCCGGCACGTTTAGTGCGATGGCGAGGAGTCCGGCAGCAGTTGCCGCGACCAAACCTCCACCGAGCCACCATCGGAGTGAAGCTGACCAGCCGTCATCACGTCGATTGGCGGGCTCCTCCGCCCGCAATCGCGATCGCACCGCGGCTAGACTTGCCTCGACGTCCATCTTCGGTGGCTCAGCGAGATGATCGTCCAGGGCGGCCAGGGCTTCCCGGGTGGCGGCGAACTCAGCCGAACATGCGGCACACTTGTTCAGGTGTGCCTCCAGAGTGGCAACCTGGGTGGCCTGCAACTGGCCATCAAGGTATTCAATGATCTGCTCTTCATAATGTTTGCAACTCATTTTTTCACCTTATGGATAAGATGTTTTCTAGCTCGGTTCAGGAGCGATTTCACGGCTATCACGGTAACCCCCATAGTTGCCGCCGCCTCTTCGTATGGGAGACCCTGGTAACGAACAAGCAAGAGAGCGGTTCGCTGGCTCTCCGGCAACTCCTCAAGGGCTCGCTCGACCTGCAAGAGGGCCTCCCTCGATGCGGCTGCCCGCTCGGGATTGTTCCCGTGTGCCACCGGCTCCGGGGCACGTTCCAGGCTCCGCTCTGCCTTTTGCTTCTGCATCCTCCTCCAGTTGTCCTGGAGAATGGACCGCGCCACGGTGAAGAGGTAGGTGCGAAAAGTCGCGCGTGGCTCGTAAGACGCTTTGTAGCGATGTATTTTCAGAAAGGTCTCTTGCACCAGTTCCTCTCCAGCAGTTCGGCTCCCAGTGGCTCTCCAGAAGAACCCCAGCAGCACCCTGGCATGGCGACGGAAGAGGGAGTCAAAAGCGGCCTCGTCCCCGTTTTGGAAAGCGAGCATCAACGCGACATCCTCCTGAAGCGTCTTACTCTCCGTTGCCATTAACGACCCTCCCCATCCAAAGGTCGCGCTTTCTCGTGATCCTCGGCAGTCTGCATCCCCGTTTCCAGGTCAATGGCATCGCCGAAATTCTCCATGGCATCCATGACGAGGAGAAACTCGATCAGTTCGTCGGGAGGAGAGTCGGAAACGCCCCTTTGACGGTCACTCCCCAGCACTGGAGGAGCCGCGCAAAGCGCCGCGAGAAGCCCCAACATACCGAGGCGCAGTCGAATAGCGGTTGGGCGGCCCTTAGAATTCACCGCGCACTCCCGCGATCCCCACAACCATCGCCGAATCTGACGGGAAGTAGTCCCCTGGAGCGAGTATGTCAAGCTCGGCGCGAGCGACGAGTCCGGCAGCGAGGGCAACGGTGACGTGGCTATCCACCTCAAAACCGTATTGGCCACCGAAAAACCCCTGATCTGGTCGATTCTGCCCCAACAGCGCAACCGAGGCCCCGCAGGAGACGCGAGAGCCGATGTCAGCACGCATGGAGGTGCCCACCGCAGCCAACCCACCTGTGCCCATTCCAAGCAGCTCGACGTCGCGCCCGGAGTAGAGTTCTCCGAATCCTCCGGTCAGGAAGATCGTCGCGTACCCCTGAACATAGGGAATCAATGAGAGGAAAGCCGTGAAGCGACGATCCTTGCTGGCCTTCTCGTGGTCAACTCCAGATACCGACAGCAGAAAGGGCGTCACACTCACCCCACTCACAACCGGGAAGATGGCCTCAATCAGGGCTAGATGACCTTGAAAATCCACGCCCCCAGTCCCCGTGGACTTCCAGGATTCCCATGGCTCCTTTCCGTAGGGCGGCCGGCCGAAGGCATCCGGTGGCTGGCCCTGAATCGGGAATTCACCCGAACCGATTTGGAGTGCCACCAAAGTGTGGAAGATAGCCACAGATAGATCGAGGCGGACTTCGAGCCACATGGTACCCAGGTCTACCGAACTCTCTGCGGGGTCCTCCGTGAGGTAGACGTTGAGCCCCTCCGGCACCTGGTTCGTCGCGAGGAGGTCGGTGGCGTGACCCTGGCGCAGCAGGAAGTGGACGGCACCGCCTCGGTCACGCAAATAGAACCCGCCAATGGCGATGGACTCGAAGAGCATATCCTTGAGCCGCAATTCGCCCCCGGTGATGAGTAGGTCAACATCTGTCTCTGGCAGGTAGCGATAGGGCAGGATAGCGAAGACTTTCACCTGGGCTACCAGAGCCTCATGGCTCCAGAAATCCCAGGAGGCAGACCCATCCAAACCGTAGTCATCGTAGAAAAAGCCGCCAAGCAGACGGGAGCGCCGCTTGCCGGCGGAGAGGAAGACCTGCTGCTCGTTACCCAAGACGGACTCCACGTAAAACTCCCGGACAAAAGCAACCTTCTCCAACGCGTCACTGCCCGATAGACCGTCATAGAGAGGGCCCTCTTCAGGGGTAAGCGACGCCTCGCCGGACGGGCCTTTGAAGTACTCCCACGTGACTGCCGTGGAGTCGACTGTGGCAACGATACTCACGCGGTCGGCCAGAGTCAGCGCACCCCGGACTTGTAACCAGGCAAGCAGGTACTGAGTGTCATAGTTGCCACTTTCTGATGCGAAGAGTGACGCAGCCAGGTCGGGTGGCAGGAAGCTGAGCAGCGGGTCGACAGCATTGTGCTGCCCGTTGGCCTGAAGCGCGGTTCGAATGCGCAACTCAAAATCGGCGCCCACGGCGCCCGCTGGCGTCAGCAGTGCAAGGCTCAAGAACGTCGCTATGCAAATCGCCCTCACTCCAATGACTCCAGGAAGGCTTCGAGACGGGTCTGGGTGGGCCCATCTGCGTAGTTACGCGGGTCGGTAGTATCTGCCTCAATGATCACTGACTTGATCCCTAGCTCATCCACGAACCGCCGTTTCATGTCGTACTGGCCCATAGAATACGGCTTGCAACTTCGAGTCGAGTGAAAGACGGCCCCGTCAATGGAATAGTCCTCGATCATTGAGCGCATGAGCTTGAACCGATGCGCCAACCCTCGATTGAGGACGACCAGGGAGTAGGTTCTGGCCATGGACTCGAAGGGCTCCTGCGGGTCGAGAAAGCCGGCGGTCTCGGCCCAGGCATTGGTGTAGGTGGCGGCGACGAAGACCGCCCCCCGCTCCGAAAACAACCGGGCATGGTCAGCCAATTTGAACCATACCGCGATGTTGTCCCAGAGAAGCCGATGGCGTTCACCTTTGACCGCCGCGACGCCGTGAGCCGCGCGGGTGCGAAGCTCCGCCAGCAAGACCTCGTAGTACTCTTCCGCCACCGGCAGGCCGCGCAAACTGACCACCGGTGCCATATGAAAGAAGGCATCAAAGATGGTCATTGGGGACGGTCTGGTTTGGAGAGTGTCGAGGACTTCCCCCCACATCAGGGAGGTGCGTTGGGCGCGACCCAGAATTTCCAGAAAGAGGGAATGGTCGAAAGCCGTTCCGGCCACTCGTTCAAGGGGAGCAATCAGGGCTCGTAGCTGATCGGCCAGATAGGTAAGGGTAGCCGGTGTCAACTCATCGGTAACGAAGGGAGCGTCGAAGACCAGCAGCGGCACGCCATAGTGATGAGCCAACTGCTTGTACCAGTAGAGAACAGTCTGGCAGATATTGGTGGAGCAGACCATGACATCGGGCCGGGGCAACTGACCCACAGGACTATTGGCCCCAAGGGCAAGACCGATGTCGATACGAGCGTAGGAGCAGAGATCGGGGGAGAAACCTGCGTTCTCGGCTGGCGCCGACATTGCCACGCCCTGCTTGCGAGCACCGCAAACCGCACCATGATTCTCGGGATAAACCGTGTAGAAGCCAAGCGTGCGAAGAATCTCCACGGGGGCCCCGGAAGTCACCCATGCGACGGGTTGGGCCCCGCTGGCGTGGCGAGCCAGTAGGTAGTGGGTGGTCATGATGCGGCGGAGCCGATTGGTGCACTCGAGAGGCGGTCCGGCCCATTCCGGCCGAGGTCTGCGCTTGCGCACGGTTCTCCTCATGGCCCGCCGAAGTCCGTCTGCGCCGAGCATCCCGGGAATACCTACCTGCCGCCAGAAGTGATAGTTGCCCTTGCGAACGAGCTTCATGAAATCATCTCCAGGAAGGCCTCCAGCCGAGTCTCCATTTGACCATACTGCGCCTGATGAAGCTCCGACTCCAGTACTACCGTGGGGATCCCTCTCTCCTTCAGCCAGTTGAGAAGGAAAGGATGGTCGAAGAGTTCCATCTCGCAGAACTTGATAGTGTGGAAAACGATGGCCCTGGCACCACTGTCCTTCACAAGCCCCTGCAGGAATGTGCCGCGCTCTTCAATGGAGGAGGCAATGCTTGAACAAGGGGGCTGCTCCAGGAAGGCGGCGGCGACGCCTGCGTAGGGGTCGTCATGCTGAGGATAGCCCCCCCGCAGAAGTCTGCGACCACAAGAGAGCAGGTCATCCTCCACCACTGCCACCCGATGTTCGTCGAGCATGCTGAGAAGGGCGCTGTCGGGCAAGAGACCCGAGAGGACGACGGGGCATTCCCCTGCTCCCCCCCCAAGCGCCTCCATTCCTTCTTCCCAAAGCCCAGTAGCCACTTCGATTGGTCGGTACTCGCCTTGACGGACGAGTCCATAGAACTCGGTATTTGATGGCCCCACCCTACCCTCAGCCCGGGCCTGATAGAGCGCTGCAAGGGCGCCATTTGCCCGCTCGCTGGCAACCAGAGCCTGCGCCATTTCAGATTCGCCGGCGCTGCACCCCAGCGACTCGCCGAGCGCAAGAGTGAGTTCCCGCAGGTGACCAGTAAGATAAGCAGGTGCCCCGTCGCCGGCGGCCCCAGCGCGCGGCGGATAAAACATGTGCGCCGGCCGGGGGTCACCGACGCAGTCTCGGACGATGGTGAAGAGGTTTTGCACGGAGTCACAAAGATGGGGATAGAGGTAACCATCGACCCGGTCTGCCGCACGGAAGATCTGTTCCAGGCTGCGCTGCACGACTGAACAGACAAAGGGCTGCAGGTGGCTGGCCGAGGCGAGCAGCTCAACGGGAGGGTCCCAAAGTTCCATGTGCGCCAGACCCAGGGCCGCGGGCAGTTCCCGAGGATAACGCCCCGGCAGAACCCCCAGCACTCGCCTGCCGCTAGCTCGGTATTCCTGCAACGCTTGACGGCGGTCCATTCATCCCTCCAACATGTTGGCCAGTATAGAGGACGGTGGACATATTTTCGAAAGTTTTCGGACTGAGGTCTTGGCGCAGGCTCTAGCTGTCCTCTTTCCGGATCCGGTGAACCTCGGCCTTCAGCTCCTTGATGAAGATGGCAAGCTGATTGTGGAGGCCTTCATATTCGTGGAGGAGAATGATGGTGCGCTGGCCGCCGCGCGCGAGGCGACGGGCGAGAGCCCTGATGTCGCCATGGCTGGTGCCTGGGCCCCAAGTGGGGTCCTGCACGTTCCAGTGCACGTGAGCACGCAGGCCAGCCAGGTCAAAGCCCATCTTAACATGCTTGAGTTTGCGACCCATGCCGCCGGGAAGCCGACCATACACCCCGTTCCAGGGTCGGTCCAGAGTGGCCTCAACAGTCCGTCGCCAGAGCTCGATGTCATCCCTGATCTGCCCTGGCGACCAGTTTTGCAGGTGGCGACGCCATCCGGTGTCGTGGACCATGGAGTGATACCCGATGCGATGACCGGCATCGGTCAACTCAGTCATCAGCGTGCGAGCACTGTCCGGGTGAGTTCCGAGATAACGAGCGATATTGACGCCGATGAAGAAGAAGGTCGCCTTCACCTCATGTTCGGCAAAGACTGTCATCAACTGACGCAAGCGGGTCGGTCGCGGCCCATCGTCTATCGTAATGTCAATCCAGGACGGCCACCACTCCGGCTGCCCTGCGGTGAACTCGTAGTCGTCGAAATCTGCCGCCGGCGCCCAATTGGCAGCCTCTCTCTGCAACTGTCCAAATCCCTTGCGCGGAACCCGAACACTGGCGTCGAGTGATGTGAGATGCGAAGGGCTGGAGAGCTGCGCTCGGTCTGTGAAGCGCTCCATACGCTCAATCGACTGGGCGAACTGCGCCACGGAGCGGGTCTCGTCCCAAAGGGTGAAGCGGGTGGCTAATTGCACCAACCAATCGACCCATGCGGGCTCGAGATTGACCATTTCGGGTCGCCCCCCGGGGCCTGGCATCTGTCTGCTACGCGTGTAGCGCTCGACTGCGTTGAAATCGAGACGGGGGTCATCTGCGGCCTCCAGGAGGCTCTTCACGGTCGCCTGACCCCGCTTGCCGAAAATCGCCAGGCAAGGCAAGCCACTACCGATGATGTTTCGAGCGAGAATCTGGCGCGTAAGTCCGGTTGTGCTCGGGAATGCACTCATGGCCGCGTCTCTGGCAGCAACGCATGTCCCCTTAGAGAAGCGGCCCATACCCCACATGGTTACGAGGAGCGACTGCTCGGCAAGCAAGGGATCGACTGAGAGGTCGGCCAGAGCGAGGTTGAATCCCGACCGCAAGGTCTTCTCCACCGGGCTGCGGCGCGGCCCGGTGGCCACTTTGGCCAGGGCTGCTGCGGCCACAAGACGTGCTTCACTCGACGTAGACTGCTGATGTACAAAATACATCAATTCCTGCATGTACGGGTGCCTTAGTTGCAGTATCGCCCTCACTATTTCAACGACCGCAGGACCGTCGCATTCGGGCTCGAGGAGGGAGAATACGAGTGTTGAATAGGAACCATGATCTCGCCACCGTCCAAGGGCCGCTGCAGCGACGCGCACGGCCTCGCAATCATGGCTCGAACGGATTACCTTGCGCAGAACTGGAACTGCGTTGACATCACCCATGGCGGCCAAGGCGTTGAGGCTCGCAACGGCCGCCTCGCCGTGGAGGTAAGCGGCTTCCTTTCTTAGAACCTGCATCGCCGGTTCATAGCGGAAGAAGCCAAAGAACCGGGCCATCGCCGCCCGGTCTCTACTGGCCGTCTTTGGCCAATCGTAGAGGAATCTTGCCAGGGTATCCTCAATGCGACCCGGGTCAGGCTTACGATAGTGGTTGGGCCGATTGACCGTTTTTCCTACGGGGTACTCATTTGGAGAGGAGGCCAGAGGACGGTCTGCGACAATGATGCCCAACGCGATTCCGAGGACAAGGACAGTGTTGGCTGGAAAGAGCGCCAGCGCACCCGTTCGGCATAGCCTCCCAACTCTGCAAATCGTTGTCGCCAGCCGCTTCACATCGTCCTCACTTTACGCGTGGTCGCACTTGATCGCCCCCGCGTATGGATCGATCTAAGATACGAATCACGATATGCCAAGTGAGGTACTTTGCAATTTTCCGGGCACTTCGTCAATGGTCGTTTGGAGGGGCCGTTGAGAGCCATGTGGTGGAGGGGTCCCACGTCAGTCAGAGCACAGCGATCGCAACCTCTCTAACCACCCCGGATCCCCGAGGTCACTTAGCCCTTCAACCAGCGCTCGGCAATCGGCTCTACGCCGCATGGCCGCAAGGATTGAGGCTCTCTCCTGCCAATATGTCCGGTAGAGGGCGGGCATGGTTTTGGGGGCTATTGTGCTGCCCTTTGCCGATGTTGCGATCTGTAGAGCATCAGCGGCTTTTCCTCTCTTTCTGAGGTCCTGAGAGTAACTGATCGCGGCGGGCCAGTAGGAAATGTAGAAACCATGACGGGCCGCGACGTCTTCGCCAACCGACTTTTCCGCGGCCGAAACGGCAGTAAATGCCTCCTTGCTTTTACCCGCCTCTAGAAACTGACGGGCAAGATTCGCAGAGGCCGCTAGGTAATTGGCAGAGTAGATCTCTTTTCCCGTTGCAAGACCGGGAACCATATACTCAATGGAGGTGGCGTAGTCCTGCTTGGCGAAAAGCACCAAGCCGATTTCTAGCTGCAATCGAACCAGCAACTCTTCAGGCGCTCCGCCCGATTTGAATATCTGCTCCGCCTGGGCAAGGCCGAAGCGGGCAATCTGCTCTGCGTGTTCGAGGTCACCCGCCGCTTTCCGGCTCCGAATGTACTTCTGTACCGTTGCCAGATAGTTGTTCTGGACTACTCCGGCATCACGATAAAGTGTGAGGGCCTCGAGTAAGACCGTGGAGGCCTCCCTGAATTGCCCCGACCGGTTGAGGGCGATACCCCAGTTGACGTAGCCCGCCTTACGATTGTGGAGCAACATTTCCTGCCCGTTAAGTTCCTTGAGAGCACTCGTGTAGACCGCAATTGACTCCTGGTGTCTGCCCAGGGCGGCCAGCTCCATGGACCACTTGGTGGTGGCGTGTGCCTGTAGTGAAACGAGCTTCCCCAGCATTGCTGCTCCCACCCCTGGGATCTGGCGCGCGGCGGAGGCCGCGGCCCCCGCCCGCTTGAAACTGCCCGCTTACACCAGATCGACGATAAGATTGTTTAGCAACGCGTCTCGGGAACTCTGGAAGTGGGGGTTCTCATCTGACAATGCGGTTGCCTTTACAAAATTGGCCAGGGCCCCTTCCAGATCACCATCCCGCACCCGGGCCGCGGCCAGATTTGAGTAAATCACAGCGACCATGGTCAAGTTGCCCACTGGTTGCTTCTTGCCCTTCACCTCACGGATCAGAGAGGAGGCCTTGCGCTTTGACCCATTGGCATCATAGAGCGCACCGTCCAACCCATACTCTTCCAGCAATTGACGGTAGGCTTCGTCGGTACGCGCCGGGTCAAACCCTTTGGGGCTGGTGGTCTCCACTTCCACCTCTCGCCCGTCAACGTGCACAATTGAGTATGCATGGCTGGGCACCAGCACACCCCACGATTGGAGGTTCATGTCTTCGAGAAGAGCATTGTAGAGGACGGTGGCTGAGACACAGTTGTAGTCCCCTCGTGAGAAGACGCCGACCATGTCCACTGAGTGCAGTCCATACTTACCCAGCGTCTTCTTGTGCATGTAGTCGAAGACACTTTTTGCCCGCGCATAGTCGGTGGTTTCCCGGTTGGCGAGTCGCCGCGCCCCGGCCAGCAGGGACTTGTATTTCTTGCGGTAGATTGAGAGCGCATCACTATCGGGCAGACCGGAGGCAATGAACGCCGCATCAATCATGGAATAGTCGTCGAGTTCACCGTCGCTTGCGTCAGCGAAGAGCTTCCTTTCCAAACCGGTGGAGTTGCTGAGGTCCACCGTCTCCGCCCTGGTCAGCAATGGAGCCTGCAGGACCACTGCGATACCGATGGCGAGCACCAGGATGCGTTGCGCGAGAATAAACAACCAGGGCATGGGGTACCTCCGTCAGTACCAACTTGTTTAATATGGACTTATTCGCGCTTTCGCAAGGAGAGGAGTCAGATTGTCTGCCCGCCACAGCGCCATTTCGGGCGATACCAGCAACTTGAGCCGTCGCTCTGGATGACACCTCTGCCGCCTTCGGCTATGCTGACGGTGAAGGAGGGTTCGATGCGCTGGATTATTGTAATGGCTGCTCTGCTGTCGGCCGCGTCTGCTTGTGAGAAAATTGTTTGGAAGCCACCGGTGGAAAAGGAAGCTCAGAAGACGGCGGTGAAGGAAGGTCACAAATTCGACACTCGGGAACTCATGGCCGGACCTTACCTGTTGATGAGCGACGGCGGAGCCGCAGTTGTCCGTTTCGAGGTGCAGGGAGAGGGATGTGGCGACGGTATCGTGGTGGTCGATGGCCAGCGGATAGCAGCCATACCCGTTGCCACTCCTGAGGACGACGGACGACTCCAGGGAACCGTCTGCGATGCTCTGCTGCCCCCCCTCCCCTCCTGCAGACCATTCACCTACGCCCTTGAGCCATTTGAAAAAGGGAAACGCAACGGCCGCTTGCCGCCTGATGCGGGGGCACATTGCCCTGCCCCCTTCAAGATCCTTGTGTTGGGCGACACCCGCACCGGTCACGACATTCACCGTGAGGTGGTGGCAATGTCCATGGCCGAGGAGGCCTCCTTCATCATCAATCTGGGAGACATCGTCGAGCTCAACCAGCGGGTCGAGGATTGGTACCGCTTTTTCGATATTGAAAGGAACCTGTTACCCGGAGCACCGTTCGTTCTGATCCCGGGCAATCATGAAACGTGGTGGGACGTTGAGTTCGGGGCCCTGATGCTCAACCGGTTCTTCCGCGCCGGAGAGAGCGGCGGAACGGGTCACCACACCAGAGACGCGGGTCGCGTGCACATGGTCTTCCTGGACGCTTACTGGGGCGAGGACCTGGTAAATGAGGGTCGCGACTGGCTGCGGGCTGATCTGGCCGCGGTGCCGGCCGATCGGGTCACCGTCGTCTTTGTCCACGAGCCCCCCATCTCTTTTGGTGCTCACCGTCCCCGTCCGCCCATTAAGCGGCTGATGCCCCTCTTCCAGGAGATGGGAGTCGCCGCGGTTGTCGCCGGCCATGCCCATATTTACGAACATTTTGTCATCGAGGGCCTCCACTACGTCACTGCCGGTGGCGGTGGAGCGGGCCTCCACAAACCCGACATGAATGTCGTAACTGAGCAGGAAGAATATCTGGTCAAGAACTCTTCCGAGCACCACTACCTACTGCTCACGGTGGGCGATGATTCGGTGAATTTTACGGTCAAGAGGATTGGTGGTGAGACGCTGGAGGCGTGGGCGGTGCCCCTACCAGTTCTTTAATGCCTGCTGCAACGACAACCACTACAGGTAACCCTAGTGCAACGAAACCCAGGAGGGCCGTTATCGAGTCTACTGTTGCCGCCGGTTCGATGTAAAAGACCTTCTCACCGACGTAGCCCAACATAACAAGCAGAGAGGCGACAATGACTGGCAGCGGAGTTGTCCTTGCCTTGTTGGGGATCAGTCCGACGAAGGGAATCGCGAAGTGGGCAAGGATGGTCAGGAGGAAGAGTGCTTCCCCCACATCAGTTGCCAGTCGCTTGTGAAAAAAGGCAACTTCTTCGGGAATGTTGGCATACCAGATTGTCAGATACTGACCGTAGAAGAGTCCGCCCCAGAGAAGCGCAAAGCCAAAAAGCATGGTGGACGTGTCTTTGAGGAGAGCCCCAAAGCTGCGGGGATGGCGGAGGCAAAGAAGCGCGCTGACAATGGCTGCCAGGGCGATCCCGACAAATAGTGAGCCAACAAAGAAGAGCGGCCCGAGCATGGTTGAGATCCACGGAAATTCAAGCGGCATGACCCAGTCCCAGGCGGCCATGGAATGGGTGGTTACAAAGATCAGCAAGTAGAGTACGGCGAGCTTGCCTCGGGCGCTACTCTTCCGGCCCACTGCACGGACGAACAGATGGCCGAAGATAGCTGTCAGAAGTAAGACGGCCACATTTCGAACGATAAAGAGGTTCGGCTCCAGCCAGGCGGTCTGGTGGTCGACCCAGCCATAGAACGAAATATTCCGGGCGAAGATCAGGAATGCCACGGGGAAGAGATAGAGGAGTGGCCAGAGCTTCAAGAGGAGCGGTTGCACGGGAGCCAGCCATTTGCCCTCCGCGAGGTCGGCGGCGGCAGCCAGGGCAATGCTTCCGTGGACGACTGCGGACCAGAAGAGCAGTGGAACAAGGAGCGATGCGTCGCTGGCAAAAGCGAAATCGATGGCCGCGAAGGCACCTAGTCCGACAAGGGCGGCAAGGAAATAGAATGCCTTCATTTCCCCTCCTTGTGGAAAACGGTGATGGTGAACTGGTTGTTGTGCTCCACCGGCTCCAACACTGTCATGGGAGCAGGCAAACGAGCCAGAATCAGGAATCCAATGAAGGAAGAGACGGCACCAAAGAGGATGGTCAATTCAAAAGCAATAACGAGAAATGCGGGAATGGACATGAGTGGCTTGCCGCCCGTAATCAGGGGCCAGTCAGCGACGGTCCCCATAGTTAGGGCAAAGCCGGTGAGCAGTCCGGCAAGGGCCCCAAAGAGGGTGAAGAAGCGAAGCTTTGATTCTTTGAGTTGCAAGATATGCTCGATTTCGTGCATTGGAAATGGCACGACCAACTCCATCTCCGTAGAGGTCACACCCTGCCCCACAAGTTCCTTGAGCTTGTCGAGGAAGGGGCCGCGGTCATCGTAGGTATAGCGAGTACCTTTCATGCGTTCTCCTCCTTGACCTCAGTAATGGAGAGGACGGGCAGCACCTTGGCGAAAATCAGGAAGAGAGTGAAAAACATACCGAAAGAACCCAGGGTAATCCCCGCCTCAATCCAGGTCGGCCGGTAGAGTCCCCAACCGTAGGGGTCGTACTCCTTCGCCAGAGAGGTGACGATGATTATGAACCGCTCGAGCCACATTCCGACGTTGACAAAGAGCGACAGGATGAAGAGCCAGGTGAGGCTGCGACGCATGGGCCTCACAAAGATAGTCAGCGGCAAAATGACGTTGCAAAGCACCATCAACCAGTAGAGTTCCTTATAGTCCCCCATCAGTCGGTACTTGAAGTGGGCCATTTCAAAGAGGTGGCCGCTGTAGAACGCCAGGGCATATTCAATGACGTAGGCAAATCCGACGATGAGCGAAGTGACCAACAGCACTTTGGCCAACAACTCAAAATGATCCACGGTGATGTACTTCTCCAGATTGAAGATCTTGCGCATGGGGATGACGAGCGTCATCACCATGCCGCAGCCGGAGAAAATGGCCCCAGCCACGAAATAGGGGGCAAAGATCGTAGTATGCCAACCGGGCACAATGGACATGGCGAAGTCCCAGGAAACAACGGAGTGCACCGACACCACGAGCGGAGTAGCGAATGCGGCCAGGAAGACGTAGAGTCGCATGTAGTGCTTCCACTGCTCCTGTGTCCCCGTCCAGCCGATGGAAAGCGTACTGTAGATCCACTTGCGAAAACCGGTGGCGTTGCGTCGCACCACCGCCAGATCCGGGAGGAGGCCCACGTAAAAGAAGACGGCGGAGACGGTAAGATAGGTGGACACCGCAAAGACATCCCAGATGAGAGGCGAGCGGAAGTTGACCCACAGCAACCGCTGGTTCGGGTAGGGAAACAACCAATAGAAGAACCAGGTTCGCCCCAGGTGGATCAGAGGAAAGAGCCCAGCGGTACAAACCGCGATGACGGTCATGGCTTCGGCAGCACGGTTGAAACTCGAGCGAAATTTCGCCCGAAAGAGAAAGAGAACCGCAGAGATCAAGGTGCCGGAATGGGCAATGCCGACCCAGAAGACAAAATCGGTAATGAAGACTCCCCAACCGACTGGATTGGTAATCCCATCCTCTCCCAATCCATTGACAATCTGGATCCCCCAGCAGGTCATGCCGGTCATCCAGGCGATGAATGAGACGGCCAATGCCACCCAGTAGCGGGGGTTTGGCCGGGTCATCGCCGCGAGGACGTCCCGATCAATTGTATCGCCGAAGGTCTTTAGACTCATGCGCCCTACCCTTCGTGCGGTTCGCCCTCAGAGGGCCCCGCACCTTGTTCGAGGTTGGCGTTTCTATTCTTCAGGTAGATAACGGCCGGTCTCGTGCCGAGACCCTCGAGAACCCGAAATGCCCGGGAGCTTCGCACCAGAATGGAGACCTTCGCCCCGTCATCCATAAGGTTGCCGAAGCTGACCGCTCCAGATGGGCAGGTCTGCGCACAGGCCGGCACCACTTCGCCGTCCCGTACAATCCGGTCCTCGTCCTTGGCCAGGTCCTTAGCCCGACGAATGCGTTGCAAGCAGAAGGAGCACTTCTCCATGACGCCCGAAGGACGATCTGATACATCGGGGT
Organism: uncultured Myxococcales bacterium; assembly: GCA_964522395.1. Classification (GTDB taxonomy): domain Bacteria; phylum Myxococcota_A; class UBA9042; order CAIXZC01; family CAIXZC01; genus CALGBT01. The sequence continues at coordinate 13,545 of CAZFVN010000023.1, read as the reverse complement.
TCAACATCTTGTCGTAGGGTTCCTTGCGTTCATGCTCAAACCAGTTGAAGCGCCTGACCTTGTAGGGGCAATTGTTGGCACAATAGCGCGTCCCGACGCAGCGATTATAGACCTGTGCGTTGAGCCCTTCCGGACTATGGTAGGTTGCAAAGACCGGGCATACTGTTTCACAAGGGGCGTGATCACACTGCTGGCACATGATAGGCAACATCTCCACTTCGCCATTGCGCTGGATGAAAGGCTCTATTCGCAGCCAGGACATCTCCCGACCACGCAGATGTTCCTTTGGCCCGACGACTGCTACGTTGTTCTCCAGATAGCAGGCTGCGACGCAAGCTGAACATCCTGTGCACTTGTCGAGGTCGATTACCATACCCCAGCGATAGGTGTCGTGTGGATGATCCGGGAAGAGGCTCTCCTCACCTTCGTGGTGATGATGTTCGTCGTGGTAGGTCCGGGGAAGCATCCCACGCTCCTCCCCTTCCTTATTGGAGCCGGCGAGAGTGGCAAGTCCAATATGATCACCGGTTCGATGCAATGACGCTTCGCCAAAGACCTGCAGTAGCTCTCCGGAATGGGGCAAGACCGTGGCCAGCGGGAGGGTTCCGGCACTTAGCGCGTCCACAACGTAGCGCCGGCGCGGCAGACCGACCTGAATGCGAGCCGGCAGGGAGAGAGGACCAGCGGCGGATTCCACCACCACCTCGTCGCCATTGGACACGCCCTGTTCTTCCGCATCCTCTTCCGAGATGCTGACATAGGCTCCATAAGAAACGCTGGAGAGCGGCTCAGGAATCTCGTGCAGCACCTTCAGGGGAGAGCTGCGACCGTCAAAGAACCGGAGTGAAGGAGCAACCACCAACCACGCTCCGTCTGGCTTACACTGGTCAAGGGTGATAGGCGGCAAGGCTGGAACTTCACCGGCGAGCGAAATCTCTGTGGCGAGGACCGGCTTCACTTCAAATGCGGTCTCAAGCCAGGAAGCTGCTCGACCTTCCCATTGCTGAGCCAGATACTCCTGGTAGCTCTCTTCCCGGCGCATCAATCCAAGGACTATGTCGCCCTCACCACGGGTATCGTGAAGGGGCTTCATGGTTTGACAAATCGCTCCGCTGAGGCCGCCTCGAGGAGCTACATCACCCCAGGACTCGAGACTGTGGCTGACCGGCAAAATGAGATCAGCAAGCTGCGCCACCGGGGTCATGAAATCACTTAATACAACGGTGAAGCCGGCCTTCCCGACAGCCTCGTTCATCCCTGGGATGTAGCTCACGTCGTGGATCCTCGAGACGAAGAAGAGCCCCACTTCGTCGGCCACCAATCGAGCACGTAGCTCCAAGGCATCAGCAGGAGTACCAAGCTGGGAGACCTGCTCTCCACGGGCGAAGTCCACCGACGTGCCAACGGCCCCCCAGGCAAACTGTGCCATGGCGGTAAACAGCGCGGTTTGAAAACCACTCTCCCCGACAACCGCGGAATCACCGGATATGACCAGCGGCCTCTTCGCACCGCCAATGGACTTGACCAATTCACTGAGAGTGGCAACCGGTATGCCGGTAGCGGCTGCCACCTGCTTAGCCGTGAAGTCCGGCACGAGCGCCATCCAGGCAGCAGGTAACGGACGTCGGGCCGAAACTGTGCGCAGCAAATAGGAGATGAGCACAGGAGGAGCGTCGGGAGCGAGCACATGGCGACGAGTGGCAGCCGTCCCGGTAATGGAAATATGTGGTTCAAAGTGGTGCCAGGCTACGTCCCGGTCGAGGAGCTCGGCGACTTCGCGAGCGAAACGAACGGGTTGCACGAAAGTTTCGATGATTCCCGCCCCAAAGGTAAGGAGCAGGTCGGACGCGGCCAAATCGAAATAGGGCACTTCGCTTCGCCCCAACAGACTTTGGTAGGCAGCTCGCAACGGAGCCTGCCCGTACCGCTCAAACTCCGGCACCCTCGTAATACCATACTCTTCGCAATACTCATCGATGAGATTCGAGAGCGAACCCGTTGTTCGCCCAGACCAGTAAGCCCCTTTTCGGCCAGCGTATGCATCTGCGGCGAACTCGATTTTCTCGGTTGCTTGCTCCCAGGTAACTACGTTGAACGTACCATCTTCCTGCCGCGCCATTGGGGACTGCAGGCGGTCGGGGCTGTAGAGACGCTCAAGGGAAGCCTGGCCACGCAAGCAGAGGGTTCCGGCGTTGTCCGGGTGATCGGGATGACCTTCGAGTTTCACCGGAATCCCGTCACGGGTCCGGACCTGAAGGCCACATCCTGCCGGGCACTCTATACATGTAGTTGAGACAAATTGCGGCTCACCCGGGACGATGCCGTCATCGGCAGGGACCATGTAAGGGATGAGCTTCTTTGGATTCTGCTTCAGACTGCAGGAATAGGCCGCAGAGCCGGACAGGATGCTCATCATCTTCAAGAAATTTCTTCGGTCCATCGTTCCCGTCCTACTTATGGCACGTGAGACAATCGGTGGAAGCGGCGTTCAGGCGGTGGCAACTCACGCACCAGCCCATTTCCAGAGACCTGACCTGACGCATCTGATCCATCGCCCGAACTTCGCCGTGGCAGCTCTGACACTGGATGCCCGCTTTGACATGTCGCTTATGAGTGAAATGCACGTGCCAGGGTACATTGTGCACCTTGACCCACTCGACGCCCCTCCCTTCCTCCCAGGCTCTGGTCAACTTCTGAATTTCGGGGCTGTCGGTCTTTACGTTCTTGTGACACTCCATGCAGATAGACATGGCAGGCACCGTCGCCTGCGGCCCTTCGGCCGCATATTGGTGGCAGTGAGTACATTGAAGTCCAACGGTGTTGATGTGAACCTTGTGGCTGAACGGGATTGGTTGCTCCGGAGGCTGGCTGGTCGCGTACCAGTGCCCACCAAGGCCGACAATACCCAAGATGAAGAAGCCGAAATAGCCGGTCAGGGCCAATGCGATGAGCTTATTCACTGGCGCCCTCCTGCTGCCCGGGAAGTTCTTGTAGGAGATAGGAGCAGACCGATTGCACCTCCCGCTCATTCAGACCCTGATTAGGCATGATCGGATAGTCAGGATCTATCTTCACGGGGTCTCGCACGAAGGTATGGAGAGCTTCAATGTCATCCAGGTACTTGGGCAATACTTCGAGGTAGGCAGGCCCGACGACCTTCTTGTCCCAAGCGTGGCAAGAGACGCAGAGCCGGTTGAAGATCTCCTTGCCCAAGTTGGGGTCTGGCTCCGCCGAAGCGTAGAGCTTCTGCTGCTCCTGTTCCACCCGAGCACGCCTCTGATCGGCTGTCATCGCCAGCACGATGGCATGTTCCCGGTTTGCAGATAGCTGGAGTTGCTGGTGGTTGACCAGCAACGAGCCGGTGACGACCAGGGCCAGGATCAGCACGGTGGTAGCGTGGCGGTTGTCCCCCTTGAGAAGCATGGAGACAACCAGCAGGGCGATGACATAGAGGAATGCAACCGCCAGCAAGGCGGCTTCAAACGCGAGCACCGTGAGCGCCGCCGACGGAGCCAACGCCACGGACCAAAGAACCATGGCGGGAAGTGCAAGCGCACCGCCAAGGGTCAGCCCCAGGCCCCAGAATCGCATTGGTCGGGCTAGCGGTGAGGCAATGTCAAGCCGGGTCTCCGGCCAGCGAAAGCAGCGAAACAAGATAGCAATTCCAGCAAGAAGATGGCCGGCGACGACGTAGAGTAGGAAGTGAGCTGCTACGCTCCAGGAGAAGAGCCATGGCAGCGGCCCGCTAATGAACTGCCACATGCCCGGATGGTAGACGAGGTCAAGCACGCTGATGAGGAAGAAGATGCCAAGCCCCAGCAGCGCGACTCCACTCGCCCCCACCGCCATTAGTCCGGTTCTGGCGTAAAGGTAGAGCAACCCGAAGGCTCCGGCCATAATGACAATGATCCGCTCCATGTAATCGCCCACTGGCATCGCAGTGTCGTAGAGGAGCTGGCTAAAGAGAAAGGCGAGAGTGAGTAGCGGTAGCAAGCCGAAGATGACAATGACCGCGGGATTAAGAAAGCCGAGTCTGGAGAAAGCCCTGGCCAGGTTGGGGTACCCTCTTTGCAGAGTCACCGACAGCCCGGCGGTCACCAGCAACGCAACGGCGTAGGGCAAAAGGCAAAGCAACATGAAGTAGATCAGATAGAGACCTAGCTTCAGGTTCTGAGCGCTGGGCGGTGAAAGGAGGTGGTCAATGATCCCCATCGTTTAGTTCCTATCCCCTACAATCGCCCGGTGAACCGTTCGGCCACCAGGACTACTAACAGGAGCAAAGCAAAACTATTGAGCGCTACGAAGACTGTTCGATAGCGACGTTCCGATTGTTGCGCGGGCGACAGCAGGCCCACTGCCAAAGTCGCCAGCAAAACGCTTCCCAGCGCCAGAAGTACTCGTCCGGTACCGCCGGCGATAGTCCCCAACAGCGGCAAGAGCAAGCCCGCAACCCCGGTGGCCAGAATCCAGATCACAGTCACTCGCACCGTACCCCGGGGGCCAAAGCGGCTGGTCACCGTCGGAAACCCTGCACGCTCGTAGTCCTGCCCATAGCGCAATACCAGGAGCCAGAAGTGCGGGATTTGCCAGATGAAGAAGAAGCACATCAGGGTGATTATGCGAACATCAAGGAGCGCACCACCGGCCGCGACCCACCCCATTGCCGGCGGCAACGCACCAATGATCGCCCCAGGCAAGACCGCAAATGCGGTGACCCGTTTGAGGGGCGTATACATCCCGTTGTAGAGCGCCGCGGCAAGGACTCCCAGGGCGGCAACTGCAGGTCCGCTCGATAGGCCCAGAAGAGAAGCGCCAGCCACCAACCAGGCAACCGACACAACGAGCGCAGCAAGAGGCGAAATCCGACCAGCGGGAAGTGGTCGGCTGCGAGTACGCATCATGCGCGCATCATGGTCGCGCTCCTGCACTTGATTGAGCGCGCTCGCCCCCGCCGCCATCAGACCGGTACCCAAGGTTACCGCCAGCAAGCGCAGGTCAGCCCCTGCCCCAAAGAGAACGTAGCCGGACGCCGCGGTAAGACTGGAGAGGGCAGTTACCCGCACTCGACCCAGTTGCATGAGGGTTCCCATCACTTCAATCCCTTTAGATATTCGATTATTACTTCCAACTCCTCTTCTGACAGCTCTTCGGGAGGCTCCATGGTCGCGGCGTAGCCTTTGACGAGCTCCGCTTCGGGATCACGAATTGCACGAATCAGGTACTCTTCATCAGCTTCCAGTCTCGTCTCTTTACCCTCTCTCTCGACCAGGGTTTCCCGGCCAAAAATACCCTTGAGAGAGGGAGCCTCCGGGTTATGACTGCCGCTGAGGCTATGGCACCCGGTACAATCGTGATCTTCCATGATGGTCAGGGCGGCAGATTCCTCCGGATCGGGCGACGGCAGATCGGAGCCGACCCATTGGTCAAATTCATCTCCGTCCATGACCACCACCTGGGACATCATATAGGCGTGCGCCTCCCCGCAGTACTCAGCGCAGAAGATGTCTGTCCGGCCCACGGTATTGGCTTTAAACCAGGCAAAGGTCTCCTGCCCCGGCACCACATCCTCCTTGAGACGAAAGGCCGGCACATAGAAGGAATGCACCACGTCTACCGATTGCATTAGCAGTTTCACCGGTTTGTCCACCGGAACGTAGAGTTCCTTGGAGATCTTCCCATTTTCATACTCGAAGCTCCAGTTCCACATGCGCGCCGTAACCTTCACAGGCATGGCGCCGTCGGGAACCTCCCGCAACATCTTGAATCCTTCATAGCCGTACCAGAACATGGCCATTACCAAAATGGTGGGAATCACCGTCCAGGTAACCTCCAACAACATGCTACTCTTGACCTGGATTGCTCGAGGGTGTCGGGAACGCCGGTAGCGGATCACAAAGTAGAGCATCAGACCGGTAACCAGTGCCAACATCAATCCAGAAACGACGTGTAGGAAGAGCGAGACATTGTCAACGGCCGCGGCCACGTCGGTAGAGGGTCCGGAGGTAGCCCCGGTGAGGTCGGTCATGTTCATGGCTAAGATCGGTCGAAACATCCTTTCCACCTACCTGAACGAGAAGTCGACAAAGGTCAGGAGCATAATGGCCGCAATCGTGAAAATGGCCAGCCCTAGCATCAGCTTGAACACAACGCTCTCGTCCTTGAGATGCATGAAGTAGTGGAGCACCAAGGTGCTCTTCACCGTTGCCACAAGGATCGCGGTCAGCACACTGAGATTGCCAAGCTGCATGCCGGCGACTGCAACTGTTACACCAGTCAACATCAGCAGCGCGAACCAGACCAGAATATAGGGCCCGAAGAGGGCTTCTTTCTTGGCTGACATATCGCCCCCTATCCAATCAAGTAAAAAAGCGGGAAGAGAAAAATCCAAATCACGTCGACTATGTGCCAGTAGAGCCCGGTGTTCTCCACCCGGATCACAGAGCGCTCAGTAACCACCTCGTTCTCTGCGTAAAAGAGCGTAACCCTCACTTCATCGAGCTTGCCTTCAGCAACATAATCCCCAGCGGGGCCGAGGTGCTCGAGTTCTGCCTTTTGCACATCTTTGAGCCGGACAACTCTACGAGGTCGGCGAGCGGTCATTATGATCATCACCAGAATGACTCCCATGCCCACCACCACGTGAATACCGTGGAGCCCAGTCATCGCGTAGTAGAGGCTGTAGAAAGTCTGCTCTCCTGGGGTGTGGAGGGTCAACTCTTCGGAACCAGGATAGAGGCCCAACTCAAATTTGTGAGTCCATTCAAAGTACTTGTTGACCATGAACGCAATGCCCGCGGCAAAGGTAATAGAGAGGAAGATCACTGAGAGTCCTCTTTTGCCCTGTTGCAGGGCGGCCACGGCAAGAACCATAGTCAGACTACTAGTCAGCAGCACCGCAGTATTGAGGGTACCGATGGCGGTGTCGAGGGTCGCCGCAGCGAAGGTAAAATCAGACCCGAAACGATAGCGCTGCACCGCATAGAGTAAAAAGAGACCGCTGAAGAGTATGAGTTCCGTGAAGAGGAAGAGCCACATGCCCATGCGTGCGCCGGTATCGTCTCGGTGCTCCTCCACATGTGCGCCTGCGACCGTGCTCATCCCTCATCCTCCACGCGCTCGTAGGGGCCACCCGTAACGACCGGGAGCGCGTCGAAATTCAATAGCGGCGGCGGCGACGGGACGGTCCATTCCAGGGTCGTCCCCCCCCATGGATTGGCCGGCGCCCTGGTCCCGTTGCGCAATGCCTTCACGAGAACGATTGCCAGATAGAGCATCCCGGCAGCAAGAATCCAGGAACCGACAGTCGAGACAACCTGCAGGAAGTGGAAGCGAGGCAGGTAGTCATAGTAGCGCCGAGGTTGACCGTTCCACCCCATAATGAACTTCGAATAGTAGAGTATGTTGAACCCGACGAACATCAGGGTACCGGCGACATATGTCGGCTTGCGCGGATACATCCGGCCCACCATTTTGGGGAACCAGTAGAGGATTGCTGCGAAGAGCGCAAAGCCAGTTCCGCCAAACATCACATAGTGGAAGTGAGCGACCACGAAATAGGTGTCGTGAATATGGACATCCACGGAGAGAGTACCGTTGTAGAGCCCAGTAAGACCCCCGATGGAGAAGAGAAAGATGAAACACATCACGTAGAAAAAGGGAGGGCTCACGTCGATGGACCCTTTGTAGAGCGTTGCCACCCAGTTGAAAATCTTGATGCCGCTGGGGATGGCGACCAGGAAGGTAAGGAGGGAGAAGACCCAGCGAGCGGTGTCGCTCATGCCGCTGGTAAACATGTGGTGGCCCCAGACCAGGTAGCCCAAAAACGCGATGGCCATGCTCGAAATGGCAATGGCACCGTATCCATAGATGTTCTTTCGAGAGAAGGTTGGGATGATCTCAGATATTACTCCCATGGCTGGCAGGATCATGATGTAAACCGCAGGGTGGGAGTAGATCCAGAAGAGGTGCTGATAGAGCACCGGGTCCCCTCCCATGGCGGGGTCAAAGAGCCCGAGACCAAAGAGCCGCTCGGTGAAGACCAGGAGCACTGTGATACCCAGAATCGGGGTCGCCAGTACCTGTATCCAGGCGGTGGCGTAGAGGGTCCAGACAAAAAGGGGCATCTTGAACCAGGACATCCCCTTGGCGCGCATCCGGTGGATGGTCGTAATGAAATTCACTCCCGTAAGAATCGACGAGAAACCCAGGACGAAGGCACCGAGCACAGCCAGACTGACGTTGGTACCACTTCGGGTACTGTATGGTGCGTAAAACGTCCACCCTGTGTCCGGCGGTCCATCGCCGGTGAAGAGAGAGAGAACAGCCATGGTCGCTCCCAACAAATAGATCCACCAGGAAAGCAGGTTCAGTCGGGGGAAAGCAACGTCCTTGGCACCAATCTGCAGTGGCAACATGAAGTTACCGAAGATGGCGGGAATCCCGGGAATGATGAAGAGGAAGATCATCACCATTCCGTGAACTGTGAAGAGGGCGTTGTAAGTCTGCGCGGAGACGATGGTCTCGCCCGGTGCGATCAACTCGAGGCGCATCGCCAATCCTAGAAGGACGCCAATTACGAAGAAGCTCATCAGCGCCGTGAAATAGAGGATTCCAACCCGCTTATGATCCGTGGAGAAGATCCAGGATGTGATGCCGGTTCGCCCGTCCTGTGGGTCAAGGTAACTGCCAGAGGTACTTGTCGCAACGGCGGTATCAGTCATCTTCGCAACCTTGCTGTAACGATTACTCGTCAGTACTCCCACTCTCCTGCGCTTCTTCCTCCCGCCGCCGATGGCGACGCGTCGTAACGACTAGGAAGATGACAAAGAGGCCGACGAAAAGAAGGGTCACTGAGCCCGTCACTTTGAGTACGTTGAAGACGTAAGTCTTGCCCTCTGGGTCGTAGCTGAAGCAGTAGAGTAGCACTTTGTTGATTGTTGGACCGGTGCGCCCCTGGGAGGCTTCCATCAGTGCCATCTTCACATCGAAGGGCAGGAAGCTCACTCCATAGAGGTAGCGTGAAATCATGCCGTCGGGAGAGAGAACCATAATCGCCGCCGGGTGCACCCACTCGTTGCCAGCCGGTTCGTATTCGAAGCCCACTGCCGACGTGATGGCATCGATGTTCTCTTGCGTGGCGGTAAGAAATCGCCATGCATCGGGGGACATTTCCCGATGGAAAGAGCGGTAGTAGTTCTTCTTCTTCTGGCTCGCCATCTCCGCTGTCTCTGCGGCATTAAAGGAGATGGTCAAGACCTGGAAATCCTCCCCAGGCACCTTGTCCTTGATCAATTCAAGAACCTCTGACACACCGCCCATGAGAGGACCACAGATGCCGGGGCATCGATAGTAGACAAGATTCAGGATGGTGGGACGGTCGAGCAGATCCTGCAGCTTCACGGACTTGCCCTCTTCGTCGATGACCGATAGCTCCAAAGGCACCTTTTCACCGAGCTTCTCGTCAATGCCCACTTCAGCCCGGGCGAAATTGCCCGCAACCAACAGCAATGCGCAGGACATTACCAGGCACAAGCCCAATCTTCGCCCCGCCTCTCCTACCTTTCGCATTCTGGTTTGCCCCCTCCAGGTCTCAAACACTTAGCCACCGCCAGTGCCCTTTTCAAGCAGCGCGAGAAGCTTCGCTTAACATCTACTAGCATTACAAGACAACCTGTGACCAGATAGTGTGGCATAAGGACAGATCGACCGCAATGCAGAACTTGAAACTTCGTACTAGGGACGATACCTTCGACAAGATCCATTGGGCGGATGTCCATCGGATTTCATACAAGGAGACGGCATGCCCCTTCGTTTTCGCCTGGCACCTGACGAGTTGCTGGACATGGCTCAGGATTTTGCCGCCGGGGTTGCCCTCGGGCTGGCCCAGGACGACCAGGAGATCAAGGCCCTCATCACTTACGTCGCCCCCTCTCCATCCCCCGAGCGGGAGGCCCTGGTCGTCGATCTGGGAGGCACCAGCGTAAGAGCCGCCAGGGTCTCCATTGGCCAGAATCCGCGCATCGTTAGCGGACCCGCTATATCCGACCTCCCGGTGGTGCGAGGCGTGCCCCTTTCCCGGGTCGATTTTCTAGCGGTACAAACCGAGCTTCTCGGTCAGGTTTGTTCAACACGCCCCTTACCTCTGGGTTACTGTTTTTCATACCCTGCGCGCTCCCTCGACGATGGCGATGCTATCTTGCTCACGTGGACCAAGGAGGTCTACGTGCCAGGCACCGAAGGCAAGCGGGTGGGCCAGATGTTGGCCAGGGCAGCGACCGCGGCTGGAATTCCTCTATCAGCACCGACGGTGGTCAACGATACGGTTGCGGCACTGCTCGCCGGATTGGCCGGGGACCCAGTCGACGGGCACATCGGATTGATCGTCGGAACGGGTACCAATATGGCTGTGCAGTTGCCCGCTAGCGCCATTCGCAAGTTTCCAACGGGCCTCTCATGGCCGACCCGACTCCCGGTCAACCTTGAGTCTGGCAACTACTCCCCCCCCTGCCTCAATGAAGTTGATGATGCCATCGACCGTGCATCCGAGAATCCCGGTGTTCAACGTCTGGAGAAGGCCGTTTCCGGAGCCTACCTCGGTCGCCTCCTTGCCGCGGCAGCACCCGAATCGGGCTTCGATCGCGAGAGTGGGTCCGCTGGCGTCGTTGCCCAAGCGGGCGGTGGCCCGTTTGCCGCGCTGGGCCGCCCGCTCCGCAACCGGTCAGCAAATCTCGTGGCTGCTTCCCTGGCCGGTCTGGCGGTCATCCATCCCCACGAAACCAGGAGTATTCGAGTTGTCGCCGAGGGTGGACTCTTCTGGGGTGCTCCGGGCTATGCCGATCGGGTTCGCGCTACAGTCGCCTCTCTGTTGCCGGGCCTCGGCCGGGGCAGCACCGAGGTGGAAATCGTCCAGCGAGCGCAAGCCAATTTGATCGGTACAGCCCTGGCCACTCCCCCCTGGAGTTAGACCCCGGTGGCCTCGTGGAGCATCACCGTTTCCAGTCCAAATCGGGATTCCACTTCTTGCTGGAGGCTCTCCATTCCGACAATCTCCGTTGCCGTATGGCCCCCAAAGAGCAAATGGATGCCGTGCAGTTCGCCAGCAATATCCGTGGGCAAGGAGGGTTCGCCAGTCAGCAGCGCCTGGGCCCCCGCAGCAACCGCGGCGAAAACCTCAGCCGGTCCAATTGAGCCAGCCAGAACGGCCAGTCGCTCGACTCGAATAGGACCGTGGGGGCGCACCTGTACTGTCTCCCCGGTGAATTCTTCTACTCTTTTGGCGAGGTCGTCAACTGCCACGGCTGGCTCCAAAGTGCCGCACAATCCGAGAGGGAATCCGGCAGCCTCCGTAAAAGGTTTTGACATGTGCATCCCCAACCGCTCCGCCCAACGGGCGTTGATGCCGAACTCGGGATGTGAGTCGAGGGGCAAATGGCAGGCGTAAAGTCCCACCTTGTTCGCAACCACCTCTTCCAGCAACTCATAATACGGCCCCGTCCAGGGGTACAAATGACCCCAGAAGAGGCCGTGATGCACTACAAGCACGTCTGCTCCTGCGGCCACAGCCATTCTCAACGTAGAAAGCCTGGCATCCAACGCCAATGCCACACGCTCTACCGGCCAGTTTCCGCCGATTTGCAGCCCATTTAGAGAGCTGTCGCGGCGAAACTCCGTGACCTGAAAGATGGTATCAAGTGCTGCGGCAAACTCATTCAGTTGCATCATGATCCTCCGCGGGGAGTAGTGGCGCTACCAGGAGCTCAGGACCCTTTCTTGCCAGACCATGGCCTCGCTTCGGTCAAACTGCAAGGGGACGGTTCGATAGAGTCCGGCGAGACGGCGGGCGCGCCGCAGCAATTGGTGCCACGTAATCGCGGCCGCAGGGTTTGCCGCGGCCTTGAGGGAGCGCGAGAGACTATCGAGAAGGTCTTCGCTCACCTGCCGGCTCCGGGCCAGGCAGGAGAGGAAATATGTGTCGATGAGACGACGCCTGAAGAGCGCCTCAAGACGGCTCGCATCCATGTTGAGCAGACCAGTTGCAAGGGCATATGCATAAGCTTGACGCGCTCCCTGATCCGAGGCCGACGCTCGAACATACTCCCACATCCCGTGGAAGGTGGGCTTGCCCTCGTCAAGAGCGTCAGCACCAGCCAACCAGGCTTGCAAGGCCCCTCCCAGCGCCGCTGTGCGATCAACGGGCAACCAGGGATTGGCGTGGCCTGCCGCCTGCCCAATCCCCAGATATCCCGGTGCCATGGGGATGGGGGCCGGTGGTGCAAAGAGGGGTTCCAGCGAGAGCTCTCCGAAAACCGGGGAATCGTCCAGACCGGTATCACGAAATGTCCTGCCCACCAGTGGCTCCGGTTTCAGTTTGCACCCCGGCACCATCAAAGCGCTGACCTCAAGCACGTCAGGCTGGACCCGGTAGTTCCAATGCACGTGTTGACCCGCCCTAACGCGCATGGAAAGGGTTCCCATAGTCCAGGCAGAAGCTGCGGTGCCAACCTGCCTGCGCTGACTGAAGAAGCGCCCTCGATAGGGGCGCAAGTCAGGCTGCGGCCAGAGCCCGTGAAGCTGCTCTCGCGTTCCATCCCCAAGAATGTCAGCCTCAACTACGAGCCGAGACTTGATTTCATCGCCTGAGCCAACCTTGACCCCGGTCACCCAGCCCTTATGGACGAGGATGGAATCGGGCACGATCCCCTTGAGCAGTTTGAAATTTCGGGTACGCGTCGCCGCCAACTCCAGAGTTCGGCAGAAAGCCGCCTCCTCAATGAGAAGATAGGGAAGCTGTCGCACCACTGCGTGCTTGCGATCGTCCGGAGACCAGAACTCCACGGTCAAATGCCGCGCGATGATGGTCTCGGCAGGCGGCTCCACCGGTTTGAGACGGACGGCCAGGTCCGGTTCCAGCAGCATGCGACCCGTCGTCATGGGCTTCATTGAAGGTCCGAGCAGAAGCGTCCGAAAGCCTCGACGGGCAAAGAGATACGCTGCCAGATAGGCTTCGCACCGCTGCCCCACGACTATAACGTCTGCATGCATCCCGACTCCGTCAATCGCCGATGATCTTAATCAATAGACGCTTGCTCCGGCGCCCATCGAATTCACCATAAAATATCTGCTCCCACGGCCCGAAATCAAGCTGCCCTTCCGTGATCGCAACCACCACTTCCCGGCCCATAATCTGCCGCTTCAAATGGGCATCACCATTGTCCTCGCCAGTGCGGTTGTGCTGGTATTGACTGATGGGAGCGTGGGGAGCCAGTCTTTCCAGCCACTGTTCATAGTCGTGGTGAAGACCTCGTTCATCGTCGTTGATGAAGACGCTGGCCGTGATGTGCATAGCATTGACCAGACAGAGCCCTTCCGTAATCCCCGAATCCGCCAACGCCTCACTAACCTGGGGAGTAATGTTCACAAATGCCCGCCGGGACGGAATGTTCAGCGTCAAGACCTTACGATGAGAGCGCATCGGTATCCTCCGGTGTCAGACAGCCACTGTCGTTTAACTCAACTGAAATGGTTTAGCATTTTTCGATCGGGGGG